>CAYQDT010000091.1:3947-8880 GCA_964416225.1 uncultured bacterium | reverse complement strand
CATCGCCGTCTTCGGCGGGCATACGGACTACCTGATCCCGCTCTACGCGGTGGGGGTTTTCCTCTCGTTCACGCTGTCCCAGGCGGGAATGGTGCGGCGGTGGTTCCGTCTCAAGTCGGCCGGCTGGCAGTGGAAGGCGGTGGTCAACGGCCTCGGCGCGGCGGTGACCGGCGTCGTGGCGGTGGTGATCTGCATCTCGAAGTGGGCCGCCGGCGAGCCGATCCCCATTGGAAGCTACAAGCTGCCCACCGGCGCCTGGATGATCGTGGTGCTCATCCCCGCGCTGGTCTACGTCTTCTTTCTCATTTACAACCACTACAGGGCGGTGGCGGAGCAGCTCACGCTGGAATGCTGCGAGGAGCCTCTGCCGCGGGTCAACACGGTCCTGGTGCTGGTTCCGGACGTCCACCGCGGCGTACTTCCGGCGCTTCAATTCGCGCGCAGCCTTGGAACCAGCGTCCGGGCTGTCCACGTCGAGTTGAATCCGGCGAAAACGGCAAAGGTCCTCAGCAAGTGGGCGCGCTGGGGGAAAGGCGTGCCGCTGGTGGTGCTGGAGAGCCCCTACCGCTCACTGGTCGACCCCCTGCTCACCTACATCGACGCCGTCGAGGCGGAGCGGGAGGACGACCACATCGTACTGGTGCTGCCGGAGTTCGTACCCGGTAAGTGGTGGGAGAAGGTCCTGCATACGCATACCGGTCTGATGCTCAAGTTTGCGTTGATGGGCAAGGAGAACGTGATCGTCTGCAACGTGCGCTACTTCCTGCGCCCGTTCTCCGGCCCCATCACCTTTCACGCCCATCAGTACCGGGAGGACGAGGAGCAGCTCGCAGCGCCTCCGGCGGGGATGGACGGCACGCTCCCGTCGTACGAAGTCGTCCGTCATGTCGAGGGCGCCGGGCCCGCCGGGAAGTCCTGACCGGGATTGCCGACCGCGGAGACCCGAACGGTTCCCGCGCGGAGACACGGAGCGGGGGGTGAGGGAGAGGGCGTGGGATCTCGCGCGGGGACGATAGGTCGCGGCTGTCGGCATGCGCCCGATTCCAGACCCTCTCTTTCGCCAACCCCTCACCCCACGTCGCTCCCCTCCGTGGTGTGGGGTCCAACCTGCGCCGCGGCGAGTCCAAGGTGGACCGGCTCCCCGGTTGCGGCCCGATGCACGACCGGCTCGGCCGGCTCCTGGGTGCAGGAAAGACGGGCACCCTGCCCGGGCTCCGGCGCCGACGGGAGTCTCCCTCACGCCTGGCAGCGGTTTGAGCCGCCGCGGCCGCGGGCCGCGCTGCACGGCGGGAGGGAAGTACCCGCTTCCATCGGAACCTCCATTCGGCGGTCGACAAAGCCGGATGCCGGCCCCCGCGCCAGGCCTCCGCGCGCTGCCCGCCGGTGCCGGATCGCCAGTTTCCGGCGCGCGATCAAGGAACGATCATGCCAAGCTCCTGGCGACGCGTCCTATTCGGCCCCCCCATCCCCTCTCACCGGGAAGAGGAAGAGCGCCTGCGGAAGCTCCTCGCGCTGCCCATCTTCTCGTCGGATGCCCTCTCCTCCGTTGCGTACGCCACGCAGGAGATCATTCTCACGCTTCTCCTTGCAGGTGCGGGACTGGCCGCCTACTGGTACACGATGCCGATCGGATTTGCGATCGTGTTCCTGCTGGTGGTAGTCACTATCTCCTATCGGCAAACAATCTTTGCCTATCCGGGGGGCGGCGGCGCGTACATCGTGGCCCGCGACAACCTGGGGATCAAGGCGGCGCTGATCGCGGGCGCGTCCCTGCTGCTGGACTACATCCTGACGGTGGCCGTCTCCGTGGCCGCGGGCATCGACGCGATCATCTCTGCCGCCGCGCATGACCGGAGCCTGTTCGCGACGCTTGACCACTACCGGGTGGAGATGTGCCTGGTGGCGATTGTGCTGCTCACCGTTGCCAACCTGCGGGGAGTGAAGGAAGCGGGGGTTGTGTTCGCCCTCCCGACCTACTGCTTCATGGCGCTGACGGCGGGTGTTCTGGTCTGGGGTACGGTGCGCCTGACCGCCGGCAACCTGGCACCCATCCCGGTGGAGCACCCGCTCGTCACGGGCCATTCGCTGGGCCTTCTTCTCCTGCTCAAGGCCTTCGCTTCGGGCTGCGCGGCGCTGACGGGGGTCGAGGCGATCAGCAACGGAGTAACGGCGTTCAAGGCCCCGTCGGCCAGGAACGCAGCGATCACCATGTCCTGGATGGCGGCAATTCTGGCCGTGCTGTTCCTGGGCATCACCTTCTTCGCCACGCACCTGCACGTGCAATACCAGACCGGCGGAGAGACCGTAATCTCCCAGGTCAGCCGTGCCGTTTACGGCACGGGAGCACTGTATTACGCGCTTCAAATCGCCACCTGCGGGATCCTCGTCCTTGCCGCCAACACGAGCTTCGCCGGCTTCCCGCGCCTCTGCGCGCTGCAGGCGGCCGACGGATTTCTCCCCCGCCAGCTCCGCAACGTCGGCGATCGGCTGGTCTTCTCCAACGGGATCATCATCCTGGCGCTCCTGGCAGCCGGAATCATCGCGGTGTTCGGCGGCCATACGGATTACCTGATCCCGCTCTACGCGGTCGGCGTGTTTCTCTCGTTCACGCTCGCGCAGGGCGGCATGGTGAAGCGGTGGTTCCGACTGAAGTCGGCCGGCTGGCAGTGGAAGGCGCTGGTGAACGGGGTGGGGGCGGTGGTGACCGGTACGGTGACGGCCGTCATCGTGGTCTCGAAATGGGCCGCCGGCGAGCCAATTCCCATTTTCGGCTTCCGGATTCCGACCGGCGCGTGGATGATCGTGCTCCTGATTCCCGCGCTCGTCTACCTGTTCTTCCTGATCTACAACCACTACCGGTACATCGCGAAGCAGCTCACGCTCGAGGAGTTCGTGAAGCCGAAGCCGCGGGTGAATACCGTCCTGGTGCTCGTGCCGGATGTCCACCGCGGGGTGATTCCGGCCATCCAGTTTGCGCGCTCCATCAGCCCCACGGCGCGCGCCGTCCACGTGGAGCTCAATCCCGCTAAAACCGAGCGGCTGCTTCAGCGCTGGGCCGAGTGGGGCGAGGGAACGCCGCTGGTGATCCTCGAGAGCCCTTATCGGGCACTGGCGGAACCGCTGCTCAGCTATCTCGATACCGTCGAAGATGAGCGCGAGGACGACCACATCGTGCTGGTGCTTCCGGAGTTCGTCCCGGGAAAATGGTGGGAAAAGGTGCTCCACAACCAGACGGGCCTGATGCTGAAACTGGCCCTCCTGGCGAAGCGGAACGTCGTGGTGTGCAACGTCCGCTATTTCCTGAATCCGTTCACCGGACCGCTGACCTTCAATGCGCACGAGTACACGGAAGAAGAGCAGCACCCGCACGCAGCCGCGGGCGAAACGCCGGAGGCGGCGCCCGGATACGAGGTGACCCGACACGGGTCCAAGGAGTGAGGAGGTGCTCGCCGCGCGGCACCCGCGGCGGGTGGAGCGACCGCGAGAGTGGGCACGGACTCCTGCCCCACCGAAGGGCGGCCGTGCTCGCGATCCGCGCGATCCGCGGGTGCGGGCCGCTCCGCTAGCGCGCCGCGCCGCCGGGCGGCTTCGGCTTGCGGGCCTTCTTCCCGGGGCGGCTTCCACCGAAGTACCGGACACTGCGGTAGCGGAGCCACACGCGCAGCTCCTGGGGAATCTGATCCTTCTCCGCCTCCGTGAGCGTCTGGTACAGCTTCAGAGCGCGGGAGCGCTCCCGGCGCGCGCCGCCGTTGTCATGCGCGTCCCACCGGGAGCGTGCAAGCCGGATGAGCCGGTTCACTTCCTTGATCAGCGCCGCACCCGTGAGCGGCCGGTCCTGGTCACTCATTCCCGCTTGCGGTCCTCCCGGATGGCTGCTCCAATTCAGCCTGTGACTCGTTATACCCGCTGCGGCCGATCCGGTACCTGCGGTCGCGGTTCCGGACATGGTTCAACTCGCCCTCCGTCAGCCCGAAGTGCGGAGCCAGCACCGCATCGATCCGATCGATCAGGTCGAGGGCGCGGGCGGGATAATACTCGGCGTAGCGGATGGTCCCACGGGGATAGCGCCGCTCCCGGACCTCCGCCGCGGCGCGCAGGCGGGCGGCGAGCGCGGCTCCGAGCTCCGCCAGCTCGGCCAGGAGCGGGAGAGGGAGCGCGTCGATGGGGAACTCCGCCCACTCCTTGTGGCCGAGGTCCCGGCAGTTGCTCACCAGCTTGAAGAAGAAATAGTAGAGCGAGCTGCCAAGCACCGCGCAGAGCGCGTGCGCATCGGCCGGGGTGGGGACTCCGATCCGGCGATAATGCCCGGACGGCGTACCCGCCTCCCCGAGGGGTGGAAAGGGGAGCGCGCGCACCCAGTAGGTCGGCGCATCGTGATACCAGACGCAGCCGGTACCGGGGCCGGCCCACTCGCCGAGCCGGCCCCGGTGTACGGCCAGCTTTCGCCAGATGCGCTCCGCAATGGGTGAGCCGCTCTTCACCGGCATCCCCGTGCGCTCCCAGATCGAGCCGTCCACGTACTCGAGGCGCTGGAAGAGGAGCGACCGCTCCTCCGCATACCAGTGGGCGTGCCGCGACACGCGGACCCGTGGGGCATCCCGCTCCACCGGCGCCGACAGCAGAATGGCGAGACGCTGCTCCACACCGGAAAACAGCTTGGCCGGTCGATTGGAGTAGGTGCTCACCCACAGGTCCCGCACCCGCAGCAGGTCGACCAGGGGCCGGTACTCCTCACCGGAGACGGCGCTGATGGGCACGATCATGCCCAGCCATCCCTCCGCGCCCAGCAGGCCCAGACTGCGCTCCACCACTCGCGCGTAGCGGTTTGGGCAGGCGGCCGTCCGCAGCTTCGGGGACGCGTGCGCGCGCTGGCTCCCCTCCTCGACGTACGGTGGATTGCCGACGACCACGTGAAAATTGCGGGCCTGTTCCT
>CAYQDT010000091.1:0-3937 GCA_964416225.1 uncultured bacterium | reverse complement strand
AGGTGGGAAAAAGGGTGGTCGGGCGCGGCGGCGGCGGGCGCCGCCTCCAGAACACGGAGGCGCAGCCGCAGCGCACAGGTCTCGACCGCCGCGGGATTCAGGTCGATCCCGAACAGCGAGTGACGGATCACGGCCGACCGGGCATACCCTCGGTCCGTGGAAGGGCCGTCGGACCCGGCGAGGTGGCTCTCCAGGCGGAGCCGGTCCTCGCCGGGAGTGTCGCTCACCGCCAGGCGCTGCCGCATCGCCTCCAGAGCGGCGAGATAGAGAGGTTCGAGCGTCTCAATCGCCGCCAGGAGGAAAGCGCCGGAGCCGCAGGTCGGGTCGATCATCCGGAAGCGCCCGAGCGCCTCCCAGAACCGGCACAGCGACCCGGAGTCGGCTGTCCGGAGCCACTCCTCGGTGCGGAGACCGAGATCCAGGTTCCCGGAGATCCAGGCGCCGACGGTCTGCGGCGGGTTGGCGCGCAGCCGTTCCGCCAACTCGAGCCGATCTGCACGCTCCGATGGCGCCTCCCGGGAGAGGAGGGCCGGAGTGCGAAGTGCCGCCGGGAGGTAGCGATCAACGCTGCCCTGGGGGATAAGCCGTCCGTCCGGCGCAACGGCGGTTCGCACCAGATACGGGAGGACCGTCCACGCGCAGAGATATCCCGCAACGTCCGCGTCGGTATAGAAGGCGCCGTCCTGTTTCCGAGCGGCGTTCTGCTCGCAAAGCGTGCCGAGGATTTCCGGCGTGATCGCGCCGTCCGACGAGCCCTCGAGCGCGTACGGCCACTGATCCAGAAAGGCGAGCCACTCCGCGAAGAGCCGGTCGGGAAGCCGAACCGCACCGGCAACCGGAGACGGGATCCGCGGATCACCGCCCGCCCCGCTGCTCTCGGCGTCGCTCCGGAGGAAATGGCTGCGCTCTCGGTCGAGCGTCCCGGCTGCGCCTACCGGAGATTCGGCTCTCGGCCCACGTGGGACCAACAATTCGCGATGGAAACGGTCGCCTCCCCGGGTGCGCGAGTCACCGAGCCGGCGCCGGATTGGGTCGTCGCTTCCGTGTTCCCCGCGGGCGATCCGGACGAACCGCCAGAAGAGGAGGCGGCGGAGCAGGGTGTCGGCATACGAAACCCGCAGTTCCGGACGAACCGGCTGGAGGTGGTGCAGGGTCCTGCCGCGCAGGTGCACCCAGGCGGCGTGGAAGCGACGGGACGACATGCGGCGTGGAGCGGTCAGGTCGTCTCGCGAAGACGAATCCACCGTGGCCCGGCGCTGCCCTGCTCCACCGCGGCAAGTCCCTGCTGTGCGGCCATGCCGTCGAGAAAGGTCGCGTCCACGTCGCCGTCCGGTGCGCCACGGAAGCAGGCGTCCACGAAGGCGCGCATCATGATCCCGAGTGCGTGCGGCGTTCCGTCCAGCGCTTCCTCCGGGAGGGGAAGGTCCTGCCACTCCGGCTCGGTCGGCCGGGAGATGGAGAGGCGTTCGATGTTTCCCCGGCTCAGCGGGGCGCGCAGCGCTCCGGCGGGGCCGATCACCTCCACGTAACCGTTTTCCGCCTGGGGCGGCGTGGCGCGGCTCATGAACCACTCCCCGCGGATCCCGCTGTCGTGGCGGAACCAGGAAGCCGCGATGTCGTCTGTTTCCACGGTTGTCGGCTCGCCGGTCCGGCTGTCTTCCGCCTTCCGCGGTAGATAGTGCAGCCAGCCGGTGGCCGTTTCAACCGGCCCCAACAGGAAGCGGGCGACGTCGAAGAGGTGGCAACCCATGTCGTAGAGCTGGCCGCCGCCGGCCAGGTCCCGCTTTTCACGCCAGGCCGCCTTGGCTCCGGGCCGCAGCGCGCCC
Organism: uncultured bacterium; assembly: GCA_964416225.1. GTDB lineage: Bacteria > Armatimonadota > SYMT01 > SYMT01 > SYMT01 > CAYQDT01. The sequence continues at coordinate 2,111 of CAYQDT010000091.1, read as the reverse complement.
CAGCCATCGTAGCGCATCCGAATGTAGTACGGGTCGCCAATGTCGCCGGCGCGCACCCGCCGCCGCAGCTCACGCAGCGCGTACATGTAGCGAAACGTGAAGGCGACCATGTGCACTTTGCCGCTCTCCTGCGCGGCCTCCACCATGCCGCACACCTCCGGCACGCTCATGCCCAGCGGCTTCTCACAGAAGACATGCTTGCCGTGCGCAAACGCCGCTCGCGCCTGCTCCGCATGGACCGCGTTGGGAGTGGTGATCGTCACGCCGTCCAGGTCGTCCCGGGCGCACAACTCGCGGTAGTCGGTATGGACGTCCGGCACGCCCAGCCGGTCCGCCATGGCCCGAGCGTGGTCATCGCGGCGCCCGCAGAGCGCCACGACCTCCGCGTCCGGGTGCGACTGGATACCCGGCACATGACAGATCTCGGCAAAGCCGCCCGCACCGATCACGCCGAACCGCAGCTTCCTCATGGCTTTATTTTCACTCACTGTAGGTCAGATCGAGCGCCGACCGGGCGATCTGGAGCGGCGGGAGGTCCTGCCGCGCCGCGGAACACCACCCGGGCGGCTCCGGTGCCCCCCCGCTCGCTTCACCGAAGAGTCCGGCTCCGGCGTCGAGAGCGAGCCTCCGGCACGGCGTCCGGCAGCCCGCACCCCTGCCGCCGAGGGGGCAGATCGGCAGCCGCCCGGGTCGTGCATCGAACACGCCGGCACCCACACCGATCACCGCCGCCACCCCCGCAGGCGGCGGCGGAGAGCACGTCACAATACCGGAAGCTGGGAAAGCGGTAGAACGGCAAACTCCCGCCAGTTCTCCGGGAGACCTTCCTCGTCCTCGAACTCGCCCGCCGCGAGGGCATCGAGATCTGCCCGGAAATCCCACGCCGCGTCCTGGATGCCGAGATAGGAGGCAAAGCGCTCCAGATAATCCGCGGCGTCGTGGTCCGCCTCCGCCGCCTCCTCATCCTGGTCCACGCGATCGATGGCGGTGAGGAGCTCCCAGGCGCGCTCGATGCTGGCGTGCGGGGGCAAGAACGGCTCCAGGTCCTCCGGATCCGGGCGCTCTTCGCGCACATGCTCCAGGTCTTCTTGATAATCTCGGGATCGGGCGATTTCATCCAGCCGTGCGCCGAACCGGATTTCGTCTTCCCAGGGCTGCTCGCACCCCTCGGCCTCCAGCGATTCCACCGTGCGCGCCCAGAGGTCGTCATATTCAGCCGCCTCGGTGGGAAGCTCCCAGCGGCCGCGGAAGTCACCGTCTTGCAACAGCTCCAGCACCCAGAAGTCGCCCTGGATCGCTTCCAGGATCACACCCGGGCATTCGAGGGTGCCCACGAGCTGCGGGAACCAGTCCCGCGTGTTGTCCAGGGGCGACCAGATGCTGACCCACCCGTTCCGGACGGGTGAGAGAACGAGCCCGTACGGCAGCGCCTTCGGAGGCCAGACCGGGATCGCGGCGCCCCGCCCGATCCCCAGGCGGAGCAGCGCGCCGATCACGGAGTCCCGTGAGCGATAGCGAACGTGGGCACTCAGAATAGAGGGCTGCAGGTCAGGCTCCATGGCCAACTTTCATGCACCGTCAATCGACTGGATCAGGCACCGGATGTACGTACAGCTTCGCTCCAGTCGCTCCCAGATATCGGGACCGGGCGGAATCTCAAAGAGTGCGGGGCCGGAGTAGCCGCGATCGGTGAGCGTGCGCAAAATTCCGGGCCAGTCCAGCGCCCCGTCCCGTACGTCGCCGAGCAGCTCGCCGCCGCGCACTTGCTTGAAATGGAACTCGTACAGCCCCTCCAACGGCAGCGCGCGCGCGCTTGCCAGAGGATCCTCAGGCTGTAAGGTCTGCGTCACCTGGTTGTGCGCATCCCAGCAGATCCGCGGTGCGGGAACGTGAGCGGGCAGCGCCGCCCGGCACTGCTCCACGAGCTCCTGGAGCGCCGACAGGGGCTGCTTCGCATTTTCCAGCGCGAGCTGGACCCCCAGCTCCGATTGCTCGACCGCGAGCTTCGCCAGGCTCTGCGCCAGCGCACGCAGCACCGCACCGTCCAGACGCGCTGGCGCCGCGGAGACATCGACCAGACGCAGCACCGGGCTCTGCCCGCCCACCGCCCG
>CAYQDT010000090.1:0-8896 GCA_964416225.1 uncultured bacterium | reverse complement strand
ATCGGCTCGTTCGGCTTCATCTCGCCGAGGATCCGGATGTCGCGGTCATACTCGAGGAGCGCGTTCGCGTACTCGAGCATGTAGCTGAAGCTATCCTGCGGGTTCTTGGACTCGCGAATGTAGGTCCCCTCGCGTGCCGGCCACCAGACGATGTCTCGCGTCCCGATCATCCGGGCGATGTCGACCGCCCGCTTCGACCGGTCGAGCGCATACTTCCGCTCCTCGGCGCGATTCGAAGTGACGGGGCCGTCCACGGTCCGGGGCTCTTCCCAGAGGCGCGGCGCAACGAACTCCGCCACGAGCCCGCGGTCGTCCAGCAGCTTCTTCACTGCGGCGACGGCACGCTCCATCTCGCCCGCGGGGAGATCCGCGGGGATCACGTCGTCATCGTGGAACTGGATCCCCTGGAAGCCAAGCTTCACGGCGAGGTCCAGCTTCTCGACGAACTCGCGCGTCGGCCGGACCGGCGGCCCAAACGGATCCGCCCCCTCATGGATATTCCAGGGGCCAAAGGAAAAGCGGTACTGAGTCGCCATCGACCGGGTGCTCCTTCCGTCACGTCGCTGCTAGCTGTCCCCGGCATTCATCGCGGGACACTGCCGCGGATAGTTCCGCCGGGTCGCCCGCGGCACCTTCGTGCCCCGCGCCGCCGTCGTTCCGTCGCACTTACCCGCTCCTCCGCTCGCGAATCTGGTACGCGTAGCTCACCCCGAGCAGGATTGCGGCGAGACCGAGGAACGAGACCATCCGGTACCCGAGGGCGAGCTGAGCGAGGTCGATGAGGTAAACTTTCACCACCGCGGCCAGGAGGAGGGCCATCCCGCCCCAGCGGACGGTGGGCAGCGAGCGGCGGAAGCCCAGGGCGAGCGCTCCGGCCGCGTAGAGCAGCCAGGCCGCCGAGAGGCCGAGCTGCGCCGCGTGTGCCGTCCACGGCGCCGGTGCGAGGCGGCCGGCCAGGTCCATCATCTCGCAGCTCACCCAGAGGAGCCCCAGCAAGCTCGCTCCCGCGGTGGCCGGGGCAATCGTTAAGCGCTCTCCCGGCTCTCCTTGCCGGCCCATTACCCCGGCGATGGCACTCCAGGCGACCACTGCAGCCAGCAGAGCGGCGCTGCGTGTGTGGAGCAGCAGCGGATGCGCCTCCCGCAATGGCAGCTCTCGCACCAGCACCTCAAGGGTGAGCGCCGCGGCTCCGGCAATCGCCAGCAGCCGGAGCGGAGAGCGTCCGGTCACGGCACCCGCCCCGAGCAGCAGGAGCGCGACGCAGCACCAGGAGGCGGGCAGCCACCCGCGTCCCAGCTCCACCCAGGCCCAGCTCATCGCAAGCAGTGCCGCGCCGCCGGCGAACGCCGGCACGCTTGACGCACGCTCCTCTCGCGGCAGTTCGCCGGCCCGGTGATAGCCCCATGCCGCGCCCAGCGCGAGGATAATCGCCGCCGCCAAGCCGGAAGCTCGCTCCGGACGGGAAGCGAGGGTCGCCAGCCCATCCAGCGCGAAGAGTGCCGCGAACGCTGCCAGGACCCCGCCGGCCGTACGCACCTGCCGGCACCGGAGCTGCCAGCCGAAGCCGAGGGCCACGGCCGCCACGGCGCTCCACCCGCAGGCGCCCCATTCCCGCGGTACGTCCAGCAGGATCCAGTGATCCATCAGGATCCCCATCAGAATGGCGAACGCCACCAAGACGCCGCCGCGGGCCCCCGGCAGCTCCCGCTCGCGCCGCCATGCGTCGGCCCACGTGCCGGCCGCCGCCGCCATGGCCAGGATGACGGCCGCGAACGCGAACCCGCGCTGGTTGAAGAACGGTGCCGCTGCCGGGCCGGGTGCCAGCGGCGCGTCCCAGGTGAGCAGGCGGCCGACGGCAAGGGCCAGCGCCGCAATGCCCCAGCGGCGCGTTCGTGCCGAGTCCGACCGATACCCTACCCAGCAAAGGGCGGCCCCGGTGAAGGACCAGGCAGGGGTCATTGCGCGGCCTTTGAACTGGAGCGGCACCGCCAGGAGCGCGAAGACGAGCGCGGTCGCAAAGAACAGGCGCTCCAGGTAATCCGGGGTGCCGTCTCGGAGCCGCATCGCACGGGAGACGCCCCAGTAAGCGGCGGCGGTGAGCGCCGCCGCCGGCCCCATCCAGCCGGCGTGGTGGGGCGTCAGGAGCAGGTAGATCACCGAACCGGTCAGGAAGGGGTTCAGCACCGCAAGAGCGAGATCGGCGTCCGACGTCGGCTGGCGCCACAGCAGCGGATGGGCCGCGAGGACCGCCAGGAAGAGGAGCGAGTTGAGGGATGTGAACAGGAGCGCGTCGGGAAGGTACCTCTCGGAGTAGTGCGCCAGGTGCCAGCCGAGGTAGAGCCCGGCGCTCGCGAGGAATGCCGCGAGGCGGAAGCGGCTCCAGCTCAACCACACGCTCACGCCGAGCACGGCGATATTCAGTGCGGAGAGATACAGGAACAGGGGCGCCGGTGAGGCGCTCTGCACCCTGAGCAGCATCGGGCTGGCATACGCCAGCACCACGCCGAGCCACCCGATGAGCTGCGCGCGATGGCGAACGGAGAGCCCGATCGCCAGCACTCCCGTGAGTGCCAGACCGGCGCTTGCCGACGCCGCGGAAAGCACCCCGTAGAGGGCATGGCCGGCGTAGGTGGTCCAGTAGAGTGCAGCCACGCCCGCTCCTGCCAGAGCCTGCGCGTACTGCGGCAGACGCCACCGGAGCCGCTCGCCCGCGGCCAGCAGCCCACCGCCCAGGAGCCACCCAGCCGCGAGGTACGCCAGCGGCGGCAGGTGGAAGATCCAGGTCACGTAGCCGGCTTCCACCGCCAGCTTCAGGCCGAGGCCCAGGGCGAAGACCAGAGTCACCACGCCCAGCCAGTTGAGCCAGTGCCCGCCGATGCGGCTCTCCAGCCCCAGCCCGCCCTGCGGCGGGGTCGCTGGCTCCCGCTCCGCGGACGGGGCGGCCGCTGCCGGTGCGGCGCCCTGGGCGGCGGGAGCGCTCGGACGGGGCGGCGCGGGGGCAGGCGGCACGGAAGGAGCCGGGCGGACTGCGCGAACGCGGCCGGCCGGGGGCACCGGACCGACGGATGGCGCTAAGGGCACGGAGCGCGCGTCCGGCAACCCGACCGGGGTCGCAATCGGCAGCCGCTCCCGTTCCAGGAGCTGAAGCCGCTTCTGAAGGGCATCCAGACATCCGGACTGCTCGCGCGCTTCCATTCCGAGAACCGACACGCGCCGCCAGAGGTAGAGGAACCCCGCCAGTACCACCCAGAGAATGAGATGCTCCGCGACTTCCATGGCCACCCTCCCCAATGGAATGTTCGGACCCCGTACGTCGTGGAGAATTTAGCCCGCGCGGCGCCGGCTCGCCTGGGTCCGCGGGAGGGATGCTCGGCCGGAGCGGTCCTGCTTTTCCTGGGCCCCGCGTGAGCGGGATTCCTGTGGGCGGCGGCTCTTCCCCGTCCCACAATGGAATCCTGGAAGGGGCGGGAGGGTCCTCCGAATTCGCTGGCCCCGGCACTCCGCACGGTCCCTGCCCTCACTTTTCAGCCTTCCCCGTTTCCCGTCCGCCGCTTGCCCGATGACTGAACCGCGCCGCCACCGCCCGGGTTATGCCCGTCTGCTCACGCTCGTCCTCGCCGCCGCGGGAGGATCGTTTTCGCTCGCGCTGTTCGGCCAGGCGGAGGGCCCGGCGGTTCGCGTGGCGCGCGGGGTGGTGACCCGCCACTTCGGCTCCCGGGTCAACGGGATCCGCGTGATCGACGCGGATCTCGCCCAGCCGGGGACCCGGATCGGGATCGGGGCGGACGACATCGCCGTCCGTTTGGGTCGGATCACGGGACGGTCCCGGCGCCTCGAAGAGTGGCTGAAGAACACCGGTGCCGTCGCGGGCGTGAACGGTGGCTACTTCGGAGCGATGGTCGATCGAGACCACAAGGAGATCGTCGGGCTGCTCAAGATGGCGGGGCGCGTCCGGGTGGCGGCTCCGGCCAAGCATTCCAGCTCTACTGGCCGGAGTTATACCCACAGCGTTCTGGGAATCTCCCCGGACGGCGGTCCCCGGATGGCCTGGGCGACCTCCACGCCCGGCAACCCGCAGCGCCTGCGCGACCACGCCGCACCGGAGTTTGACGGCGGAGGGACGCCCTGGACGGTGCGCGACGCGCTCCAGTGCGGCCCTCGTCTCATCCACAACGGGCGGATCGAGACCTCCCAGCGCGGAGAGCGCCTCGCAAGCCCGGGCGCGCTGCCGCGAACCTTTCTCGGGTATGGCGGGCCGGACGGGAGACCCCGCTACTTCGTTCTCTGCGCCGCGGACGGGATGGAGTACGCGGAGTGCGCTCGCTTCCTGCACGATTACTTCCGCCGGGAGCATGGCTGCGCCTGTTCCGAGGCGATGTGCCTGGACGGCGGCGCGAGCACCCAGGCATCCTGGCGCGAGGGGGATGCGCTCCACTCCGACCCCGATCCCCACACGTCGGTGCCCACCGCAGTGCTCGTCTTCGCGAACCGGTAGCCGGCGGCCTCGGAGCCGGAGCGACCCGCGCCGGCTCCTGATCCCCCGCGAAGGGATGCACGGGGCGGAGTCGAAACAGGGAAGCAATCGTCTTTCCCCCCGTCCGCTCCGAGGTCTCCACCGATGAAGATCACCGAGGTTCGCACCATCCCCGTACGCGTGCCGTTGCGGATACCCGCCAAGTGGTCCGGCGGGACCCGCCTCACGGCGCCGGCCGTGCTGGTGGAGCTCCACACGGACGAGGGCCTCGTGGGCCTCGGGGAGTGCGTCGGCCCCACCCTTCCGACCATTCAGACCGTTCTGGAGCGGGAGCTCACGCCTTTCCTGGTCGGCGCGGATCCCATGCGCCAGGAGTTGCTGCTCCACCAGATGGAGGAGTTCACCGTTAACTATGACGCCATCGCTCGGTACGCGATCGCCGGCGTGGACCTTGCGCTCTGGGACCTCAAGGGCAAGGCGCTCGACACCTCCGTCGCCAATCTCCTGGGAGGCGTTTACCGCGACACGACCCGCTGGATGGGCTACCTCTTCATCGACGAGCCGTCCGTCAACGCGGAGCAGGCCCAGGCCTATGTCCGCGAGGGGTACGACACGCTGAAGATCAAGGTCGGGCGCGACGTCGATGAGGATGTCCGCCGCCTGAAGGCGATCCGGGATGCGATCGGCTGGGACGTCCATCTGCGCGTGGACGCGAACATGGCCTGGAGCCGCAGTACCGCCGTCCGGGCCATCCGGCGGTTGGGCGAGTTCCGGATCCAGTACTGCGAGCAGCCGATCCCCTGGCACGACGTCGAGGGAATGGCGCAGATTGCGCGCCAGGTCGAGGTGCCGCTTGCTGCGGACGAGGGAATCACCGGAATCCGCGAGGCGCTGGCGCTCATCGAGGCGCGGGCGGTGGAGGTGTTCGTCCTCTACATCTCCGAAGCCGGAGGCCTGACCCGGGCGCGGGACATCGCCCACCTCGCGGACGCGGCGGGGATCGCCTGTGTGACGGGAACCTGGGCCGAGCTTGGGATTGGGACCGCGGCGGCGGCGCACCTGATCGGGTCGTCTCGCAATTTTCAGATGGCCAGCGACACCCACTACTCCATGCAGGACGACGACATCCTCACGGAGATGCTGCCGCTGCGGGGCGGCGCCATGCCGCTACCCGCCGGACCGGGGCTCGGGGTGAGTATCGACGCGGAAAAGGTCGAGCGGTATCATCGCCTCGAGGCGCGGGAGGCCGTCTTCTACGATCACGACCATCCTGATTGGATCCCGCGCGTGGGACAACTGCTCCGTTGAGCACGCCTTCCCACCGTCGCTGCCGGTGCGTGAAGCCGCGGATTGCGCGATGGCGGGCGGAGCCGCATCAGCGCTCGAGACCGCTCGTTCAGCGGTCCCGTGCCTGCTGGAGATACTCCTCGCGGAGGAAGCGTACAAAGGCCTCCGTCGCCACGGAGAGGTAGCCGTGCGAGCGCCACGTCAGGTAGATACTCCGGCTCAGGTCCACGCCCTCGATAGCGGCCGTTTTCAGCAGCCCCAGCCGCTCTTCCTCTTGAACGGACCACTCGCTTAACACCGCCACCGCGTCCACGCTGCGGATCGCGGTTTTGATCGCCTCGGCGCTGCTGAGCTCCAGGAAGATCTCCTGCGATGGCGGCTCGCCGCCGCGGCCGGCCACCGCATGCTCCAGGGTCGCGCGGGTTCCGGATCCCCACTCCCGAATGATCAGGGGCTGAGCCCGGAACTCCTCCAGGGTGAGCGTCGCCCGGCCGGCCAGCGGATGCTCCGGGCGCATCACCACCCGGAGATGCTCCTCCGTGATCGGCGCGTACGTGAGGCGCTCGTCCCGCACCTTCTCCCCCACCATCCCAAGCTCGAAGCGTCCTTCCCGAACCCCGTGGCGGATCTCCTGCGTGTTGGAAACATGCAGACTCACCTGGACGCCGGGCGTCCTCGATTTGAAGATCGCGAGCGCTCGTGGAAGCAGGTACTGGCCCGGGACGGTGCTGGCGCCCAACTCCAGCCGCCCCCGGGTGAGCCCCTGAAGCTCCTCCATCGCCTGCTCGGCGCGTCCTGTCAGGTCGATGAGCTGGAGTGCGTATTTGTGGAATTCCTGTCCGGCCTGGGTGAGGGAGATCCCCTGTGCCGACCGCTCGAACAGCCGGCTGCGCAGACCCTTTTCGAGTGACTGGATCTGCGCGCTGATGGTCGGCTGCGTGAGCCCCAGCCGCTCAGCGGCGCGGGAGAAGCTTCCTTCCGAAACGATGGTGCAGAAGGCTCTAACGTGCTGGAAGTTCATGGCTCTGGACCGGGCGGAGGCGCACCCCGGGGAGTCGTCGCAGCCGCACCCGGAGTCCGTTCCGGGGGCGAAGGCTGATTGACGGAAGCAGCCGCATTGGCTGATCCGGACTCACCTCGAGACGATGCCGCTGCAGGACCGTGGCGAGGATCACCACCGCTTCCAGCATCGCGAAATGGCTACCGATACAAACGCGCGGCCCGTCTCCAAAGGGAAAGTATGAACCGCGCGGTAGTTGTTTTGCCAGTCCTTCACTCCACCGCTCCGGCCGAAACTGCTCTGGCTGCTCGAACCAGCGCGGATCCCGGTGAATCACCCACTGGACGGGCACCACCTGTTCGCCCGGCGCAATCGGGACGCCGCCTACCTCGCAGTGGGTCACGGCCTCACGGCCCAGGCACCAGGCCGGCGGGTAGAGACGGAGGGCTTCCCGCACCACCTGCTCCGTATACGTGAGCCGGGGAAGATCTTCCGGCGCCGGTGCGCGACCGGCCAGCACTCCGTTCAGCTCCTCCCGCAGACGCGCCTCCACCCCCGGATGGCGGCCGAGCAGAAACACGCAGAAGGTCAATACGATGGCCGTGGTCTCGTGTCCGGCCGGCAGGAGCGTTCGCATTTCGTCCCGCAGCCGCCTCTCCGTCATCCGGCCCCCTTCCGCGTCTCGGGCCCGCATGTAGCGTGCGAGAAGGTCATCCCCGCCGCCGCCGCTCCGCTCGGCGATCATCCGGTCGATGATCCGCTCCAGCCGAGCTCCATAGCGCCGGTACCGGCATCCGGAGAGCGACGGCAGGCGGCGGCCCACCGGAGTCCACGTGAGCGGGTTGGACAGGTAGCGCATCATCACGTCCATCGTCCGGCCGATCAGGTCCATGTCGTGGGAGAGGTCCGCTCCGAACAGTGTCCGCGCAACGATCGCGAGCGCGAGGCGCATCCACTCGGCGTGGAGGTCCACCTCCGCACCCTCTTGCCACCGCTCCACCATCTGTTCGGTGAGCGCAATCATTCCCGGCAGGTACTGCTGGACGGCGGCGGGCTGAAACGCGGGCCGGGCGAGCCGGCGGTGACGGCGCCAGTGGTCTCCGTCGCTCGTGAGCAGTCCGTGGCCGAGCTCGCGGAGCGCCGTGCGGGTCAGCCGGTCTTTCATGAACGCCGAGGGGTTCTCCCGCAGCACGTCTTCCACCAGCGCCGGGTGGAACAGGAGGTAGCAGGTGCGGCCCACCAGGCGGACGGGCACGATGTCGCCGAAGCGGCGGTGACAGCTTTCGAAGAAGGCGAGCGGGCCCCGAGCGTAGTGGAGCGTATGCCCCACCAGTGGAAGTTCCGGCGGCGCTGCGGTATGGCGATCGCACATTACCGACTTCCCCGCGCCCGGTTCACCCGCACGGGAGCGGGCCGGCAGCGCGGACGGTTCGGCACCGCCGGTCGGCTTCAAGACCGGATCAGGTGGATCCAGTCCGCGAAGAGAAAGATCAGACGCCCGATGAAGAGGGACATCCGCGCCATCACCGTCGACCCGAACATCGCGCCGAACGCGATCATCATCAGCCACCGGCCCGTGCTCGCGGCGCCGCGGATGGCCCGGTTCTTCTGCTCGAACGAGAAGAAGAAGTAGGTCGTCACGCTCACCAGCGTCACGAGGAAGAGGAGGTTCGTGAAGGAGGTGAAGGGGTCCGGCGTCGCGCCGGCCGGGCTGGCTTTCATCACCACGAGCGGCTTGAACGAGGAGCCGACCTGCGGCAGGTACTGCCCGAAGAACGCCCGGAAGGTGAGCCCGGCGGTGAGTCCCATCATCGTCATCATTACCACGCGGCTCATCCAGGAGAACCGCTTGCTGAAGATGGTGTAATACATGCCGCCCGCCACCAGCGCCAGGATCCAGGCCCACTGCCCGGCGGCCAGGCCCTTCCACCAGTACTGGTAGAGCACGGTCTTCCAGATGGAGTACAGACCGTAGCCAGTGGCCAGCCCGAGGAAGACATGCTCGGCAAAACGGTAGACCGGATTCTCCCGGTACAGCACGGAGTACAGCGCCAGGGTCCCCAGCGCCCCGACCCAGACGACCGCGCCTTCGAACGAAAACGGGTTGGCGATGAAGCTCCAGAGGCTCATCCCGC
>CAYQDT010000089.1:0-8912 GCA_964416225.1 uncultured bacterium | reverse complement strand
GGCGGGGCGCACCCGGCGGATCCACCTCGGCTCCGCGGTGATCTGTCTGAACATGCATCCGGCGCTCCGGGTGGCGGAGGACGTCGCCGCGGCGGATCTCCTGACCGGTGGGCGGATCAGCCCCGGCTTCGGGAGCGGCAGCACCCCGGAGGAGCTGCACCTGTATGGGATGCCCCCCGTGGACGCCGCGGCGCGCCATGCCGCCTTCGAGGAGTCGCTGCGGATCATTCGCCAGGTGTGGGCCGGCGAGGGGCCGGTCCAGCGGGCGGAGGGTGCGCCCTGCTATGAGACGCCGCTTCCCGTGGCGCGGCCGGACCTCCTCCGCCGGAGCTGGCTGGCCGCCAACAGCCTGGAAGCCGCGGGGATTGCCGGCCGCGGAGGCCACAACGTGATGTTCTCCTTCCTGCGGACTCCGGAGCAGTACGCGGCCCTCCGCGCGGCGTACCGGGAAGCCGGCGGGACCGGCCTCGTTGCGGCGAACCGGCCGGTCTTTGTGGGTGAGGATGACGCCGGCGCCTGGCGGGAAGCGGAGCCGGCGCTCCGGATTCTCTGGCGGCGCTTCGTGGCCGAGGGCAAGATCCCACGAGACCGGCCGGAGCCGGAGCGGTTCACGCCGGAGAACACGCCGGGCCAGTTCGTGGTGGGCGGCCCGGAGACGGTGGCCCGCTTCATCCGCCAGCTCCACGCGCAGGTGCCGTTCGACGTCTTCAACCTCGAGCCCCGGTGGGCGGGCCTGACCCCCGAGCAGGTGCACGGCACGATCCGCCGCTTCGCCGCGCGGGTGATGCCGGCGCTGGCGGAGTGATCCGGCGCTGCGCGGCGGGAAGCTCGCCGCGCAGCGCCGGGGGCCCGCTACGGGATCAGGACGATCTTGCCGAACGCGCCCGGCTCCATCACCGCCTGGTGCGCCCGGGGCGCCTCCGCGAGGGGGATCTCCTGTCCCACGATGGGCCGCAGCGTCCCGTTTTCCAGGCCGGCGACCAGCGCCGCGTGGATTCCGGCCAGCTCCTGCTCGGTCGCGTTCATGAGCACCATGCCGAGGATGGCCGCATCCCGGGCCATGGCGTCGCGCGGGTTGATCTCGACCGTCCCCCGGCTGCCGATCACGACCACCCGCCCGCCCTGCGCGAGGACGGTGAGGTCCTTGCCGAGGTTCGCGTTGGCCAGCATCTCCAGGATCACGTCCGCCCCGCGCCCGCGGGTGAGCGCCATGAGCTCCTGCAGGTAGGCCGGCGACTTGTGGTCCAGCACGTGGTGGGCGCCTTCCCGGAGCACCAGCTCCCGGCCGCGCTCCGACCCGCCCGTGCCGATGACGGTCATTCCGAGGGCGCGGGCGATCTGCACCGCGGCGATTCCGACTCCGCCGGAGGCGCCGTGGACCAGGACCGTCTCTCCCGCGGCGGCGCGCGCCCGCTGGAGGAGCGCCCGGTACGCCGTGGCGTACGGGACGTTCACCCCGGCTCCCTCCGGGAATGAGACCCGCTTTGCCAGGGGGTGGACCTGGCTCTCCCGGCAGAGGGCTTTCTCCGCGTAGGCGCCGCTGAGGGTGCCGGCGGTGTAGACGCGGTCACCCGGCTGGACCCGCCGGACTCCGTCGCCGACCGCATCCACCACCCCGGCGGCGTCCGTTCCCGGGGTGTACGGGAGCGTCGGCTTGCTCGCATAACTGCCGGCGCGGATGTACGTGTCCACCGGGTTCACGCCGGCAGCCTGCACCCGCACCACCACCTGACCGGGCCCCGGCTGGGGGTCCGGCACCTCTTCCACCTGCATGACGCCCGGCTCCCCGAACGCGTGCACGCGAATTGCTTTCATGTCTCTCCTCCGCCGCTGCCGCGGTCCCGGTAGGCGGGCGATCACCCGCGTGGCTCACCGCCGATTCATTGTAACCGGTGGCGGGAACAGGACGCGTCCGGAGTCGCCTCCGGCGGCGGGCTGTGGGTCGGGTTTTCAGGCCGCCCGCGCCCCGGGTGCCTCCCGAGCCGGCGGCAGGCACCCGGGTCACCCATTCTTCGTATCTACTCCGGGTGCCGGTTCTCGACCCGACGCCCGCTTGCGGATATCATTCGGCGGAGGGCGGCGGTCCGCGCGCCCGGTACAGGGAGCGGGGAGGACGCGTAACACACGTTTTCCGGCCCGCTGGTAACGATGGCGCCGCCAGCGGCGCGAGAGGACAGGGACCCACTATGAAATGGATGCCGGTTTTGGGCCTGGCGGCCGTGGTGGCCGGAGCGGCCGTAGCGCAGTCCGCGTGGGCGGCGGGTAACGACGCGCCCACGAAGGTGAGCGCGAAGCAGTACAAGTCGCTCCCGGGCGGCGAAAAATACGCCGTGCTGAAGCCGGGAAAGGGCGCGGAGGCCAAGTCGGGGCAGCAGGTGACCGTTCACTACACGGGATGGCTGCAGAGCAACGGCAAGAAATTCGATAGCTCCGTGGACCGCGGCCAGCCGTTCACCTTCGGCCTGGGCGCCCACCAGGTGATTCCGGGCTGGGACCAGGGCGTGAAGGGAATGAAGATCGGCGAGAAGCGCCAGCTCGTCATTCCGCCGAGCCTCGGCTACGGCGCGAGCGGCAGCGGCCCCATCCCCGGCAATGCCACCCTGATCTTCGACGTGGAGCTGCTGGGCGCGAAGTAGACGGGTCCGCGTGACGCGGCTCCGGGCAAGGAGGGGGAGCGAGAGGGCCGCGGCCTTCCCGCTCCCCCTTTGCGGCTTGCGGTGGGCAGGCGCTCGTTCCGGGCGCGCGCGCCGGACGGGCTGCTCACCGCAGCCGGTGGACGTTCGCCGCGACTTTCTCCAGCGCCGAGGCAGTGGCGCCCACCGCCTCATCCTCGAGCACCGGAAGGTCCAGTACCAGCGCCTCGGAGTAGGCGGCTCGCTCCGCGTGCCGGCAAGCCACCCGCTCGTAGAAGTCGGGCGGGCGGCCGGACTCCCGGGCCCGGAGCCACTCCGCCGCCCCGGCCCGGGTATACATTCCGAGCGTGTAGCTCGGCCGGCCCCAGCCGGGAAAGATCGGCACGCCCTCCGCCTGGAGCGCCTCCACCCACCGCGCCCGCGGGATCCCGGCCGCCTCCTCATCGAAGCGGAGCCAGAGCTGCGCCCAGGTGGGGCCGTTTGTCCGCGGATCGAGCGCCAGCGGCTCGAGAAAGGGAACCCTCTCCACCGCTTCCGAGAGGAGTCGCGCCGATGCCGCGCGCCGCGACCGGCCGGCCTCCAGGCGCGCGAGCTGGGGCAGCGTGACCCCGGCCGCCCATTCGGAGAGGCGGTAGTTTCCGGTTGGGCGGCGGAGGTCGCCGCTTTCCGGATCCGCTCCCAGGCTGCGATCCCGCCGCACGCGCTCGGCCAGCTTCGGATCCCGCGTGACCACGAATCCGCCCTCGCCGGCGGAGAGCGGCTTGCGGACCCCCAGGCTGAACACGGCGGCCGCTCCCCAGGCGCCGACCGGCTCCCCGCCGTACTGCGCCCCCGGGGCCAGGCACGCGTCCTCCAGGAGAGCGAGCCCGTTCCGCTCCGCGAGGCGCCTCCAGCCGTCGCGTCCGGCCGGCTGCCCCGCCCAGTGGACCACCACGAGCGCTGCCGTCCGCGGGGTGATCGCCGCGGCGGCGGCGGCCGGCGCCATGCCGTACGTGCGGGGGTCGAGGTCGACGTGCACCGGCGTGAGGCCCGCCTGGAAGACGGCCGCGTCCACCGCCGGACAGCCGTAGGCCGGGATCAGCACTTCGTCGCCGGGAGGAATGCGGAGCGCGCCGAGCGCCAGGGCGAGCGCCGCGGTGCCGCTGGAGACCGCGACCGCGTACGCCGCGTGGTGCAGCTCCGCCCAGCGCGCCTCGAGCGGCTCCAGGTAGGGAGAGGGCCAGTCGTCGCCGGCGCGGCTCCAGTCTCCCACCGCGGCGAGTGATCGGGCGACGTCCGCCGCTTCCTCCGCGGTGATTCGCGGCCGGGGCTCCGGCGGAGCGGGCCGGGCCGGCGGTCCCCCGAAGAGCGCGAGCGGTGAGCGGGCCATGCGGGGCGGTCTACTCCTCCCGCGGCGCGCGCTGGCGCACCTCGTTCACCTCCGCCCGGAGGCGGCCCCGGCGGGGCTTCCGCGGAGAGGGGATCAGCTCCTGCGGGTCCCAGAAGGCGTCCGCCAACCCGTATTCGATGATCTCGCGGTCGTACAGGTAGTGATCGTGACTGAGGTCCCGGTCGATCTCCTCGCGGGACTTGCCCGTGGCGTCGGCCAGGAGGTCCGCCATGAGCGCGTTCAGCTTCTCCAGCGCCCGCGCGCTGTGGAGCACGTTGGATGCCAGCTCCCGGCCGAGCTCCCAGGAGACCTGGTGCAGCATCGCGATGGCGCCGGGCACGATGTACCGCTTCCGACCGGCCGCGAGGGTGTCCGCGGCGCCGGATTCCGCGATGCCGATGCAGAGGGTATCGACGCGCCCGTGCGCGCGCATCAGGTTGATGATGCACAGCGCCCCGTAGCAGGAGCCGCCGTCCGAGTTGATCACCAGCACCCGCTCACGGTCCCAGTGGGTCAGCAGCTCCTCCACAATGGTCTGCGCCAGCTCGTCCGTGATCTCTCCGATCATGTAGAGGAACCGGTCTTCCGGCTTCCAGTCTTCGTCTCGCGCCACACTCCGCTCCGTTTCCCGGTACCGCGGGTGGTCTTACCCGCCGTCGACGATCCCGCTGTCTCGCTCGCCCAAGTGACCGGGCGGAGCGCCCGCATGGGCCGCGCGGCCGGATCGAGGATATCCGCTCGCGCGCTTATCCGGCCACTTCTTTCCCCGCCGCTCGCTGGACCACGCTCACCCCGACCCCGATCAGCAGCGCCCCGAAGGCGCCCCGCAGCAGGTCCGGCGGGATCCGGTCGATCTGCTGCGCCACCAGCACCGCGCCGATGACCCCGCCGGCCGCCAGCCAGCCGACCAGCCCCAGCACCACGTTGCCGCGCCGGAGGTGGAGCAGCATGCCCAGCAGGGAGGCCAGCGGGATCACCGCCAGGGAGAGGCCCTGTGCGAGCCGCTGGGGATACCCGAGCAGCAGGACCAGAAGCGGCGGGACGAGGAGGTCCCCGCCGATTCCGGCCATGCCGCTGAGCGCGCCGGCAAGGAAGCCCGCGGTGAAGAGGCCCGCGCCGTTGGCCAGGGCGGAGACGCCGACGGGCTCCGCCGCGGAGGCCATCCGCGTGATCAGCCACATCCCGGTGGCCGCGAGCAGTATGCCGAGCAGCCGGCGCGGCCACCCGGCGCGGAACGACCCGCCAAGCCGCGCGCCCGCCAGCGCCCCGATGATCTCCCCGAACGCCGCCGCGAGCACCGCGCGGAGACCCCAGACGGCCTCGTGGTGAACCGTGCCCGCCGCGTGGTACACCACCGCGCCGGCAGCGGTGATCGCGAGGATGGCCGTGAGGCAGGTCCCGGTGGCCTCGCCGCGGTCCAGCCGGAGGAGAAACACCGCCAGCGGAACCAGCATGATTCCCGCGCTGATGCCGAGAGCCGCGCTCACCGCGCCGCACAGCAGTCCGATGGCGAAGGCCGTCCAGCGGAATCGGCCCGCGCTGCGGCGGACCGGGCGGGGGGCGGGAGGCGGTTCGGGCGAGGTGGTCCGGTCCATGCGCGGCAAGCAGCGGAATCAATCAGCGGGTAGTATCAGGGGGAGGTTGCGCGAAAGCCGCGCCTTCTCCTCGGGTTCCCGGCCGGATCCGGCCGGGGGTCGCCCCGTGCGAATAAGATTACCCGTTCCGCTGCCGATTGCCCGGGCAGGCCCCGCACCGACTTCACACCATGTCCCTTCCGAACGCGCCGGCCGGCCCCCTGGCGGCGCTCCAGTACCGTGACTTCCGCCTGATCTGGACGGGGCAGGTTCTCTCCTCCGTCGGGACGCGCATGCAGGGGACGGCGCTGCTCTGGCAGCTCTACGCGCTCACCCACTCCAAATACGCGCTGGGCTACATCGGCCTGGCCCGGGTGGTGCCGCTGGTGCTCTTCGCCGTGTTGGGCGGCGTGGTGGCGGACGCGCTGGACCGGCGCCGGCTCATGCTGCTCTCGCAGTCCACGCTGGCGCTGCTGGCCGCCGGTCTCGGGGTATGGACGCTTCTCGGCATGCGGGAGGCGTGGCCGATCTACGCCGTGGCCGGCCTCAGCGCCGGGGTGCTGGCGTTCGACAACCCGGCGCGGCAGTCCCTGATTCCCACCCTGGTGCCCCGGGA
This sequence comes from uncultured bacterium, assembly GCA_964416225.1. Classification (GTDB taxonomy): domain Bacteria; phylum Armatimonadota; class SYMT01; order SYMT01; family SYMT01; genus CAYQDT01. Next base: position 2,720 of record CAYQDT010000089.1, on the reverse strand, counting down.
GCGGCTGACGAACGCGCTCACCATGAACTCGATCAGCATCCAGATCGCCTCCATCTCCGGCCCCGCGCTCACCGGCCTCGTGCTGCTGCGCCTCGGCGACCGGGGCACCGGGTGGGTCTACCTGATCAATGCCGCCTCGTTCCTGGCGGTGATCGTGGCGCTGCTCCGGATGAAGACGGGGCAGGTGGACCAGCCGGACCACCGGCCGAAGGTGAGCCTCCACGCGGCGCTGGAGGGGCTGCGCTATATGCGCGACTCGCGGCTCCTCCTCTCCCTCATGCTGCTGGATTTCTTCGCCACCTTCTTCTCCTCGGCGGACACCCTCCTGCCGGTCTACGCGCGGGACATCCTGCGGGTGGGCCCGGGCGGATACGGCATCCTCGCGGCCGCGGCGGCGGTCGGGTCGATGGCCGGCGCGCTGGGCCTCGCCGCGCTGCCGCCGATCCGGAGCCAGGGGAAGGTGGTGCTGGGGGCCGTCTTCTGCTACGGACTGGCGACTCTCTTCTTCGGCCTCGGGCACACCTTTCTCGTCTGCTTCGTGGCGCTGGCGGGAACGGGACTGGCGGACACCGTGAGCACGGTCCTCCGCCAGACGATCCGGCAGTCGATCACGCCGGACGTGCTCCGCGGCCGGATGACCTCCATCAACCTGATGTTCCTGCAGGGCGGCCCGCAGCTCGGAGAGTTCGAGGCGGGCCTGTTGGCGGGCTGGTTCGGCGCGCCCGTCTCGGTGGTGACCGGCGGCCTCGGCTGCCTGCTGGCGGCGGGGTGCGTCGCGCTCCTGGCCCCATGGGTGGCGCGCTACCATGCGGAGGAGTGACGCGGCACGCCCGGTGCGATTCCGGGTGCATGGGTCGGATCTCCGGCGGCGCGGTGGGCTGCGCGGGCCCGGTCCGCGCAGTGGAACCGGAAGGTTTGCCGGACCGTTCCGCATGATTAGAGTTCGTGCGGCGGCTGCTTTCGGGGGTGCCGCGAACCATGTTCGATGGCGCCGGAATCCCGGTCCGGCGCCTTCTCCGGAAAGCGAGTGGATCGTGCGTCGCCTTCTCTCCCTCCTCAGCGTTGCCGGCGTGCTGGCCCTCTCCGGCGCCCCCCTTTCGCGGAGTCGCGCGGCGGAGGCGGGGTCGCCGCTCCGCTTCCGGATCACCCTCAGCCGGGAAGCGGCGCCGCAGGGCGCGTCGGGCCGGATGCTCGTCTTCATGTCCGGCGCGGTGGAGAAGCCGGAGCGGCTGGGCAACGGGTTCGTGCCGGGCGCCAACTGGATGGCCGCGCAGGAGATCACGCACGTGGACCCCGGCGGGACGGTGACGGTGGACCCGGACGTTCTGGCCTACCCGCGCCCGTTCTCGACGGCGAAGCGGGGCACCTACCACTTCATGGCGCTACTGGACCCGGACCACAGCTATCCATACACCGGCCAGAACGGCGGCGATCTGTACGGTCCCGTGGTAACCGTTCCGGACCTGGATCCGGCGCATTCGGAGCCGGTCTCGCTCCAGCTCGCCCAGGTCACGCCGGCGCCCGCCCCGCCGCCCGACACGGAGAACGTGAAGCTGGCGGAGCTGGAGAGCCCGCTGCTGAGCCGCTTCTGGGGCCGGCCCATCCGGATCCGGGCGGGAGTGATCCTGCCGCCGGGCTACAGCAAGGACCCGCGGCGCCGCTATCCGGCGGTCTACGTGATCCACGGCTTCGGCGGGAACCACCGGATGGCGTGGGGGATCGGCCCGCGGTTCGCGCGGGAGATGGCGGAGGGCAAGCGGGCGGAGATGGTCCAGGTGATCCTGGACGGCTCCTCACCCACGGGACACCATGAATTCGCGGACTCGGTGAACAACGGACCGTGGGGCCGGGCGCTCACCACGGAGTTCATCCCGTACCTGGAGCGGCGGTTCCGGCTGGCCGCGCGGCCGGGAGCGCGCTTCCTGACCGGTCACTCCTCCGGCGGCTGGAGCTCTCTCTGGCTGCAGATCACCTACCCGGAGCTGTTCGGCGGCACCTGGTCGACCTCCCCGGACCCGGTGGACTTCCGCAGCTTCACGGGCGTGGACGTCACGCCCGGCTCCCGCGATAATGCCTACACCCGCCCGGACGGGACCCCCCACGAGCTGGTGCGGGAAGGGGGCCGGGACATCGCCAGCCTGGAGCAGTTTGCCAGGGCGGAAGCGGTGATGGGACCGGTCGGCGGCCAGTTCGCCTCCTTCGAGTGGGTCTTCAGCCCGAAGGGGCCGGACGGCCGGCCGCTGCCGCTCTTCAACCGGGAGACCGGCGCGCTGGATCCGGAGGTGGAGAAGGCGTGGGAGAAGTATGACGTCCGCAAGGTGCTGGAGAAGAACTGGCGGGAGCTCGGCCCGAAGCTGAAGGGCAAGCTGCATCTCATCGTGGGCGACGAGGATACGTTCCACCTGGAGGAAGCGGTGAAGCTGCTCCAGGCCTCGCTCCGGAAGCTGGGCAGCGACGCGCAGATCGAGATCGTCCCCGGCCGCGACCACGGGAACCTGTACCGGCCGTACCGGACGTTTCCGGACGGCCTGGCGCTCCGCATCGACCGGGAGATGTGGGCGGCCTATCAGCGGGCGGGAGGCCCCGCGGGAAAGGGTGGGAAGTAGATGGGTAAGCCACGGGTAGCGCTGCTGCGGTGCGCGGCTTCCGCGACGGAGCCGGAGATCCGGGACCGGACGCAGGAGGCGATCGCGCGGGTAGGCGGGCTCCGCGAGCGGTTC
>CAYQDT010000088.1:0-8925 GCA_964416225.1 uncultured bacterium | reverse complement strand
CCTGCCCCACCTGGATCGCCGTGGCCATCACGTTGAACGCCCCGGCGAGGCGGGCAAGCTCGTCGTCGCCCTGCACCTTGATCCGCTGGCTGTAATCGCCGGCCGCCAGGGCCTGGGTGCTCCGCACGAGCTGGTTGATCGGCTTGACCAGGGAGCGAGCGGTGAGCGTCGCCAGGAAGAGCGCCAGCACCAGGAACAGCGGGATCAGCCAGGTAGAGTTTCCGAGAATCTGGGCCTGGGCGCGGCTGGTGACCTCTCCGGTCCGCGCTCCGATGGTGGCGGAGACGGCCTCCGCCTGCTGACCCGCGGACTCGTTGAACTCGTGGACCACGTCGCGCGCCGCGGCCTTCGCCTGTTCGCCGATCTCCTGGCCCGCGCTCTGACTCTGCTTGACGGTAATCCCCTTCAGACTGGAGTCCAGGTCCTTGCTCAGGTCCTTTTCATAATCCCGCAGCGCGACGGTCATGGCGGCTTGCTGCTCATGACTGGCCTTCAGCATCGTCTGCTTCGCGGCGCGTTCGAAGTGCTTGCGCTGTTCCGTGGCCCTCGCGAGCTGGGTGGTAACGAACCGCGTGGTGCCCGCCTTGACCTCGTCCAGGGCGCTCTCCCATGCCTGCCGGATGTCGCCCTCCATGTTCGTGATCGGGCGGTACACCTCGGGCTCCGCCTGCGTCACCACCGTCCAGCAGTTGTCATCCTTCCAGTAGCGGGCAACGAGCTGAACCTCGTTGCCGTAGGGCGCCGTATAGTGGTCGAAGAATGGCTTCGCCTCATAGTTGCTGAGCGCGTCACCCTTCGGGAGCTTGTCCAGGATATCTTGCGAAATCGTCGTCGAGGTTCGTTTATTGGTCGGCAGCTCAGTGCTGATCACCTTCCCGGTGTCCGCCTGGACCACGGCCACGTGCATGCCTTCCGGCAGCTTTTCCCGGTTGGATTGCTCGACCACCCGGTCGATCGCGTAATCTGCCACCAGGAACCAGCGGTCCGGCTTGGGAACGTCCACCTTTTCCCCGGTTGCCGGATCGACATTGCCGGGCATCATTGCCAGCGGCGGGATCCCCACGGAGAGCGGGTGCGCGATCCGGCGGATCCAGCGCTTGGTCCGTGAATCATACTGGATCTTGTCCTCCACCGGACCGGTCGGGTTCTCCCGCACGCGGCGGCGGATCTCGCTGTTCGTCCAGTCGTCGGGGTCCTCGTTTTCCGGGTAGCGCATCTCTTCCACGCCGGTGTTGGAGACCAGGACCACCCGGAGCACATCCACGCCCGGGTCGTTCTTCATCACCTGCTGGAAGCTGGAGAGCGGGACATGCTCCACGCTCTCCTTCACCGGTCCGGTGCCCTCGATGAGCTGTACCGGATACTCCAGGCGGGCGAGGATCGGGAACTTCGCGCGGCGCGCGTAGGCTTCGACCGAGGAGGCGCGCGCGTCCGACGTGACCTGCCAGAGTTCCAGCAGCGTCCGCTTCAGCTTGTCCCGGACGGAGCCGCGGGAGGTGTCCAGGCCCTTGGTCATCCGCGCGGCAAAGTCATCGCTCAATCCGCTGAGGGCCCTTCGGTTGAACCGGCCGAGCTCCGCCAGGGAGTCACGCAGCGTGCCGTTCGCGGTATCGACCATCCGACCCGTGGCGTCCTCGACCGCCCGCGCGCCCCGGTTGCGCATCTTGTCCGAGTTCTTGGCGAAGGCGTCTTTGCTCTGGCCGATGGAGTCCTCGGCGGCCTTCTTGACGCGGTTCCGGCCGATGGTTGCCACCTTGTCCGCGGCATCATACAGCTCCCGCTCCGCCACCCCCTGGATGCCGCGCGTGGTCTGCTGAACCGCGCCGGTCCCGATCTCCGCAACCTGGCTGCCGCTTTGCTTGACGATCTGGCCGCCGGACAGGCTGAGCACGATTCCGCTGATGACCAGGGGAATCGTGACGACCACTCCGGTCAGCAGGTTCATCCGTGCCAGCAGGGACTGGCGCGGGTTCCAAGGTAGCTTCATCGAGGCGGCCCTCTCGGCGGTGGCGCGGGTGACTGGATCCCTCGCCCGCGTGACCGAAAAACAAACGGAAGGCGCGGTGCCGAGCGGGGCTCAGCGCCTGCCTTCCGTGGTGCCCCGGCCCTTCGGAATGAGCGTCAATTCGAGGCGGTGCGTCCCGGATTGCGGACTTCCACCTGATAGTTGCTCACGACCGAGTACTTGGGATTCGTGCCGTCGGACACCTCGGCGATCAGATAGTACTTACCGTCCGGCACGTTCTCGGTGTTCCAGTCGAACTCGTTCGAGTCATCTTCGGCCCACCGGGCATTCCAGGGGTCCACATAGAGCTCGGCGAAATCGGCCGGCCCCGTCAGGGCGATCACACCGGGCCCGGTCAGGTTCCGATCCGTGGGGTGCACGCGCAGGTTGCACATGCTCACCAGCGTCCGTTCTCGCTTCTCATCGAAAACCCGGAGCCGGACTTCCACGTCCGTCTTCTTGCGCGTGCAGATACTCAGCTCGTACCAGTACCACTTCATGGGCATCAGGTTGACGGCCGGTTGTTCCTTCAATAGCCGTCCCGCCTCGAGAATCTGGATGGAGCTGCCGGTATTGCGAACCTCGTAGCCGCGCCCCGACTGCTGAATCCGTGCGCCCAGCGAGAATTCGTTCCGGGTGCCGTACGGCCGCACCAGCAGCGAGATGACGGCGTCCCGGTCCGAGTTGGTGACGGAATAGGCAGGACCGATGTCGTCCTTACAGGTGAGGACCTTCCGGTTCAGACCCCGATCCTGGCGCGAGATCCATCCGAGCTGGATGGGGCCCTGCGGCCGCCAGTTGACGAGGAAGTTGGAGAAGTCCTCATAGGCCCGCGTGACCATGCGCTTGCGGTCAGAGCCATCCGCCCGGTTGGCGTAGAACCAGGTGATGGTGCGAAGCCCCTCCACGGACGCCGGCACGGCATTGTCCGTCCAGCGGACCGTGTAGCGCCCGGTGACACTGCGCGTGGTCAGCGGCGGGGCGAAGTTCAGCGCCCGCCCCTGGGCGCCAGCCGGCTTTCCGGCGGACACGCCGCACACCAGCGTCAACGCGACCCACCAGATCCCGCGTGCCCGCATTGCTGAACCGTCCGAACTCACCGTTTGTGGAGCCGTCATTCGGAAAAGTGCGCCAGATGCAACGGGAACGCGTCTGAGCGCCGCTTAGGGACGATCATAACGTATTCGCGACCGGCGCTCCATTGCCTGCGGCTTGGAATATGATTGGGAAAATGCTATATTTCCCACGGTGCTGGAGCAGCCGGCTCCAGCCGCCACGCCGACCGTAGGCCCCGAAGCAGCAGTCAGACCGTCGCCATTTTGTAGCCGACGCCGTGGACCGTCTGAATCCGCTTCGGCTCGTCCGGGTTGTCCTCCACTTTGGCCCGCAGGCGGCGGATATGGGCATCGATCCCACGGAGGTCGATCGCCTCGTTCTCGCCCCAGACGAGCCGCAGGATGTCTTCCCGCGTGAGTACCTTCCCGGCCCGCTGCGCCATACAGTAAAGGAGGTTGAACTCCAGCCGGGTGAGACCCACCTGCTCCCCGCGCAGCCACACTTCATGGCTGGCCGGCTCCAGCCGGAGATCTCCGACCTGGATCGGTTTTTCCCGCTGCAGGCCGTCCCCCGCCAGAGAGGCGCGGCGCAGGTGAGCCCGAATTCGGGCAAGGAGCTCTTCCGGCTCAAACGGCTTGGCAACGTAGTCATCCGCGCCGACGTCCAGCCCCGCGATGCGGTCTTCCGTGCCGGACTTGGCGGTGAGCATCACGATGGGCACGTTGCTGATCTCTCGCGCGCGGCGACAGACGTCGATCCCCTCCATCCCCGGCAGCATCCAGTCCAGGATCATGAGGTCCGGACCCATCTTCCGCAGCAGTTCCAGGCCCAGCGGGCCGTTACCGGCGGGAAGCACATCATATCCTTCGGACCGCAGGATCATCGTCAGCATCTGCGACGTGTCCGGGTCGTCTTCCACAATCAATATGCGCTGCGCAGGCATCTGGTTATTCCCTCGATGTTATTGTAGCCTACTTCCGGCAAGGGACAAAGCATCTCTCCTCTGCCCTGCAACCAGCCTCGTCGGCACGGCCGGCCGCAGCACCGCCGGGCAGCGGCCGCTCCCCGTCAGCGGGTATCAGGCGGACGGAGCGTCCGGGTCGGGGGTCGCGCTCAACGGTTCCCGCAACTGCGCGGTGAGCGGCTCGAGGTGCTCCGAGCCGGACTTGTGTGCCGTGGCCGCGTGGAAACGCTCCAGCTCCGGTTTAATATAGGCGAGCGCCTCCTCGGGCTTGTCCACACAGTGGATGGCGTCGAAATCGCCCGGAGAGACGAAGCCCCGCTCCAGCATCTTCGTCCGCACCCAGGTGAGCAGGTCATCCCAGAGATTCCGGTCCAGCAGGATGATGGGCCGCATGGGGATCATCCCGACCTGCACGAGCTGCCAGACGTACATCAGCTCCAGCAGGGTGCCGATGCCTCCCGGCGCCACCACCACGGCGTGGGAGAGGCGCATGAACTCATCCAGGCGGCTGGAGAAGCGGCGGTGCTCGCTCTTGATGTCCAGGTGCTTGTTCGCCAGCTCGTGAACGCGGGGCAGGCGGATCGGCAGGCCGATCGACCGGCTCAGGTGGTTATGGGCGTCCTGGACCGCGCTGTTGGCGGCCTCCATGAGGCCCGGTCCGCCGCCGGTGACGATGTCTATCCCGAGATCCGCCAGCATCCGCGCGAGCTGGTGGACTGTTCGATAGGTCGGATCTTCGGGATGGATCCGCGCGGAGCCGAAGATGCAGATCCGAAAGCGGTCTTTCTCCAGGTGTTGAAGCTGTTCTTCCAGCGAAAAGTACTGCTCGAGCGCGCGCTGAATCTGCTGGCGGATCTCTTCAGTCGTCGCCATACCGTGTCTGCTCTCCTGGCTGCTGTTTGTCGGGACGGTGCTCGATGGTACCCGTTCCGGGGCTCACCTGCCCGTGCCGGAGCCTGCCGCTGCTGAAGGCTGCCGCTGCCGGAGCGTCCGGGAGCAGGCGCCGCCGAGGGACAGGGGCGCGGCGCCTGCCCCGGCCGATCTCCGCTCGCCACCGTCACAGCGGCGAATCGGCGGTGGCATCGTCCTGCCGGCAGGCGGGGCAGAGGTCGCGCGAGGTCCGGTGCGCCGCGCCGCAGCGGCGGCACGCTTTCGCGCCGTGGCTGAGCCGCCACCGCCGGAGCTGCGCCTCGGCCACGAGCGCGCGGCGGATGGCCTGCGAAAGCTCCGGATCGTCCGACTGGGCCGCGTTCTGGATCGCTTCCAGCTCATCCGCGGGCAGCTGGATCCGGCGCAGCTCGTCGGGAGTGGGTGCATCCACGCCGGCTCGCTCGACCACGCCCCGGACGGCTCCGATGGAGACGCGCAGGTCCTTGATGTGGTCCTTGCCGAGCTTCTCCCGGTACTTCCGGATGATCAGTGCCTTCTGGAAGGTGATCTCCTGGTTCCACGCACTGCTGCGCGTGACCACCAGCAGGGTTCCGGCCTGGACGCTGCGCGCCTCGCTCGCCTTCCCCATCTGCGGGCCGACGATCTCCGGCCAGAGCATGACGGCGCGCGCTTCCCAGGCGGCATCGGTCAGGTCGAGTTTGCGGAGCGCGTCTTCCAGAACGCGGGACAGCGGATTCATGGGCGGCCTGCGTAGGGATGGGGCTCCGCTTCGCGCGGGAAGAGCACCCGGGTGAGCAGCATCTGATACACCCCGGCCAGGGAGACGTTGTGGTGGTAGAACGCTTCCGTCTCCACCAGGCGCCAGGGATCGTCGTCCAGCGCGTCCTGGATCTGCGCCACGAACCACCGTGCCTGCTGCTCATTCTCTGCGAGCACCACATACGGCCGGAAGTAGCTCTCGTCTCCGCAGATCACCTCTACCAGCATCCGAAAGCCCTCACACCGGGTTTCGATGCCGTCCAGCCGGCGGATGGTCGTCAACGCGTAATCGACCGCTAGGTCGGAGGGCGGTCCGTCCATTGCCAGCGCCTGCAGCGCCAGCGTGCGCGCGGAGCGAGGACAGCCGCGCCGGCGGTCCAGCTCCGCGCGGAGCGCCGTCCGCAGGCGGCCCAGCTCCGGCGTCGCCTCCAGTTCCGCGATCCGGTGCTCGGCCTCGCTCCACGCCTCGAGGTCCATCGCCAGATCCATGACCAGCAGGAGCATCCGGGTCGAGCGGGGATCCAGCGCCCGGGCCCGGGAGGCCAGGCGAAGCGCTCCTTCCGGATCGCCGCTGCGGGCCGTGGTCACCGCCCAATCCGCGAAGATTTGGGGGGAGTCGGGAGCGAAAAGGCAGGCGCGCTCGTAGGCCCGGTCTGCGGCCGGGTAATCTCCCCGCCCGCACTCCGCCCTCCCGATCAGGGCGTAAAGGTCGGCATCCGAGACGTGGAGCTCCGGCGTCTCGAGGGCGCGGCGCAGACAGCGGAGTGCCTGGTCCCACTCTCCGAGGTCCAGGTGACAGAGTGCGAGCTGGTGGTGGACCCTCCGCTCCTCGGGACCCAGTTTGGCGGCGGCGCGGAGCCACTTGCACGCCTCGCGGATCTCGCCCGCCCGGTGCAGTTCCACACCCCAGTGGTAGCGGCTCCGCCAGGAAGCGCGATCGAGCCGCATGGCGCGGCGGAAGCACTCCCCCGCCTGCGCCAGCTCTCCGAGCGCCGCGTGGCAGTTGCCGAGCCCGTCCCACGCCGGTGCGAAGCGCGCCGCTTCATTGACCACATACTGGAAGGTGCGTCGAGCACTCTCCACCTCCCCACGCTCCAGCGCTGCCATGGCGGAGAGGTAGAGCGCTTCCAGCCCTCCTTCGGGGGCGGTTCTATCTTGGGCGGGATTGGACATCGGCGGCAGGTTTGCTGGTTCGTCAGGTTCTTTAACAGGGGCCCGCCGGCGCAGCGGAGCGGCGGCCCGGAGCCATCACCCGGCCAGCCGCCTCTCGCGGATCCGCGAGGCTGCCTCGCCGGCTCGGATCCGGCACGAGGTCATCCCGGGTCAGCCCGTGGCGGGTCGCGAGCGGGATCAGGCAGCGGCGCGGGTGCATGTTGGAGCTCGCCATGATGATATCCACCTGCAACGGGTGCGGCCGATAGACGGCGGCATTCCCCGGCTGCGTCGCGCGCGGCGGGAGAGCCGCGTTCATCTCGGTCCGTCCCGTGAGTCCGCCAGCCGGGACGGCGTCCCGAACCGGGAGCGTCCGCTGCTCCAGCACCCCCCGCCTGCCGCCCGCAGACACAGGAGATCATCCCCATTATCCGGGCATCCTCAACATTCCGCCAGCATTCGGCCGGCGGCGCGGGCCTAGCGGGTGCTTCGTTTCCGGCAGGCGCTCCAGGGGTAATGTGGAGCCGGAGGTTGCGTATGCGTGAAGGCAGCTATGCGGAGATCCGCAAGGGAATGCGGGTGGTCGGCCGGGACGGCGAGACCGTTGGGGCGGTCCAGGAAGTGCTCGTCGATGAGGGGAGCGGGATCTTTGTGGGCCTGACGGTTCGGCCGAACCTTTTCGCCCATACCCTTCGCGTTCCGGGCGAGGCCGTGGATCGGGTCCACGAGGGCGTCGTCCATATCCAGCTCATCCAGTCGGAGCTGTCCGCGTACGAGGCGCCGGACATTCGCTACCGCGAGGCGGAGGAGACGTTCGCGGAGTCGAGCGGCTAGAGCGGCCCGCAGGGTGCGGAGTGCCTGAGTTCCGGTGCCTTCGGCGCGCGCGGGCGAGCCGGGCGCCGGCGCGGGTCCCGGAGTACCCGCGACCCCCGATCGCGGACCGGTCGCCGCACCCGGACAGCCGGCACGGCAGGCACCGGGTCCCCGGCCGGCGAGTTGCTTCATTGACCTCCATGGGTTGGGCCGCCTCCTCTCCGGTTGACCGGCTATAATGAGAGGACACAGGCGGGAACAACCAATGAAGATTACTTTTCGGCGCCGCTCCGGCAAAGCCGGTCTCTACCTCCTCGTCGCGCTCCTTGGCGGTATCGTGGGCGGTATCGTCGCGCGAGTGGGCGACCGGCCGGCTACCACCCTCATCGGCGGTCCGGTGCGGCCGTACACGGAGGTGGTGGAGAAGGGCGCTTCGCTGGCCGCGGGGGAGCCGGCGGTACAGGTGGTGAAGAAGGTGGGTCCCGCCGTCATCCGGATCGACACCAAATCAAAGGTGCGCGACCCGATCTTCGGCGGCTTCGGCACGAGTGACGAGGAGTCGATCGGTGAAGGGTCCGGGTTCGTCATCAATGGCCATGAGCGACTCGCGGTCACGAACAACCACGTCGTCGAGGGCGCCGAGCGGATCCAGGTGACCCTCTCCGACAAGCGCACGCTGAGCGCCACCGTCGTGGGGACGGACCCGATCGGCGACGTGGCCCTGATCCGCATCGAGGGGGCCGGCGTGCTTCCGGAAGTGCCGTTCGGCGATTCGGACAAGCTCGAGATCGGGCAGGTCGTCATCGCCATCGGTAACCCGCTTGGCTTCGAGAACACGGTGACCCAGGGCGTGCTCAGCGCGATCGGGAGGCGCCTGCCGGGCGAACCCGGAGCCGCGCGCGCCATTCCGCTGGACGATCTCCTCCAGACGGACGCCGCCATCAACCCGGGCAACAGCGGCGGCCCGCTACTGGACGCCTACGGCCGCGTGGTGGGTATGAATACGGCCATCATCTCCCGCGCCCAGGGGATCGGGTTCGCGGTCGCCGCCAACAGCATCAAGCGCGCGGTGGCGGACCTGCTCCAGCACGGCAAGGTGATTCGAGCGTGGATCGGCATCTCCATGCTGGATCTCACCCCGGCACTCGCGAAGCAGGCCGGCTTGAAGCGGACGAACGTGCAAGGGGTGATTGTTGCGGGGGTCCGCCCGGGGGAGCCGGCTGAAAAGGCCGGCCTGCAGAAGAATGACATCCTCACCGCCGTCAACGGAAAGCCGTTCACCAAC
>CAYQDT010000087.1:0-8929 GCA_964416225.1 uncultured bacterium | reverse complement strand
GCGATATTCTTTTCAATTCAGCCTGCAGTCGTGCGGGGAATTCTCTCGGCGACGAGACGGACCTCAGAGTGCGGTGCTCGACAGCGGATCCGAAAACTGCCCCGGCGGCAGATGCGTCTGGCCGCCGGGGCATGATTACCACTCGGGCCGGCGGCGGTTAAATGGTCGGCCCCCGAGCAGGCGTTTACCTCGAAGTTCCTCATTCCGAGCGCCCATCGAGCGCGTTTCGGGAATAACCGGCTCCCGAAACGCGCTTAACACTGTCGGATTCTGTTCCGCAGGGGCGTGTGCTCGCCGCGGGCACCGCCGGTGCCTGGTGGGACCGCGTCCGGCATTCACGCCGCCGAACGGCGGCTGTGGTCGGCGGTGCGTCAGTCCGTTCCCTTCAGGCTCGCGATGGGGGTGAGCTCGTAGGCGATAGTGGCGAGTCCGGCGGCCACCACGGCATCGATCACGAGCGACGAGTCTTTGTAGCATCCAGGCGACTCGTCGATCGGCACATTGCCCCCGGCATTGACCATGACGTTCAGCTCCTTCATCTGCCGGTTCACGCCGCTTTGCGTGAACTGGTTCTTGGCCGCCTTCCGGGAAAGGCGCCGGCCGCACCCGTGGTTCACGCTGAACAGGCTCTTCTCGGCGCCGGGCTCGGCATACAGGATGTACGAGGTATCCCCCATGCTTCCCGGGATCAGGATCGGATGGCCGGTCGCTTCCCAGCGAGTTCCGCCCAGGAGTTCATGGCCGGCCGGAAGAGCGCGGGTGGCCCCCTTCCGGTGGACCCACCGCCGGCTGCCGTCCGCCTGCGGCTCCTCCTGGGCGAGGTTGTGTGAAATCTCGTAGAGGAGCTCGGGTTCCTGTCCGAAGACCCGCCGGAACGCCTTTGACACCTCTTCCATGATCAGGAGCCGGTTGGCGATGGCAAAGTTCGCCCCCGCCGCCACGGCGTTCCGGTATCCAGTCCAGTGCCGGTCATCCGGCTCGAAGTAGACCGCCTCCGCGCTGATCCCGGGGCCTTTGCCGCGCTGCGCGGCAGCGAGCCGGCGCTTCCCAATCTCGATGTAGTGGGACGCGAGCCCGTGCCCGAAGCCGCGGCTGCCCGTATGGATCATCACCGCCAGTTTCCCTTGCTGATCATGCTGCAGCTCGATGAAGTGATTCCCGCCGCCGAGGCTGCCGAGCTGCCGCATCCCCCGCGTCAATGGACCGTGCGGCACCTCCCAGGAATCATCCACGGGGATGTAGTCCCGCTCGCTGTTGTTCCGGGAGTACCCGAGCGCGTTCGCCCCGCTCCGGACGATCTCATTGAAGCGGCGCTCGTCCACCTCATAACCGCTTCCCTTGCCCGTGCCCATCCCGACGCGGTTCATTACCTCTTCGGAAAACTTGCGCCGGAGGCGGTCGTCCAGGCCCTTCTCCATCGGGACGTCCGAGAGAAGCGCCGCCATCCCGCAGCCGATATCGTACCCCACGGGTGCCTGGCAGAGCGTGCCGTCCGTGGCCATCACGCAGCCGACCGGCACCACATACCCGGTATGCGCGTCCGGAGTTAGAACCACGTCCGTGACGCCGGGAAACTGCGTGGCGGCCTGCGCCTGCCGGAAGACCTCCTCCTCGCACTCCTCGAAGAGGCGAGGGTTCATGAAGATCTTCACCGGAACCTTCACTCCCTGGGTGAGGAGGTAGTAGCCCTCCCCCTTGATCCGCTTGCATTCGTTTTTCAGGCCCATAACCACCTCTGGCCATCGCGCCTCGCCGCCATCCGGTGCCGAATCCTACCCAGCACTGCCGCGAAGTATCGCGTATGGGCGCGGCGCGCGTCCCGGCCCCCTTTTAGTTGCCGCGAGCCGCACTGCTAAACGGCGCCGCCCCGTTCTCGCGCTCCGGGAGTGGCTCCGCGCGTCTCGCCCGGCGGCGCCGAACCGGAGGCGAGCGTGCGGGAGCCGCGCGGTTCTTGTCCGATCACCGAGCTTGGTCTGCAGATTCTCCCGGCGCGGACGAGAATCTGGGAACGGAGGCTCCGCGAGCGAGGGGAGCGGGCCACAACGCACGTTGCGGAGGCACGGATGATCAAAGGTCAACGCAGGATCTGGCTGGGCGGAGCCACACTCGTCGCCGTGGGGGGCGTCCTCTTACTGAATGGCGGACCGGCCGCGGTCCAGGCGCAGATCACCGGTCAGCCGGTCCTCACGAACAGCGATCAGCTGGCGATGCTCAGCCGCGCACAGCGGTTTGCACTCTCGCTGAGCTCGGCGTACCGGTCGGTCGCCGGCGCGCGGCGGCCGGCTCGGGTGGCCATTGCCATTGTGAGCCGGGATGGGCGCCTCTTGAACTCTTCGGTGATGACGGACGCGTGGGTCGGCGCGCAGGACCTGGCCATTGCGCGAGCGCGGGCGGCCGCGTTCTTTTCCAGCAATGAGAACGCGATGACCAGCCGATTCCTGTACCAGCTCTCCCAGGCGCACGACCCGAAAACGGGCGACGGCCCCGCGGGACCGCTCTGGGGCGTCTGGTCGTCCAATGAGCCCAGCGCGCAGTTCGGCGCGGTGGTGCGGAACGGCGTCGCCACGCAGCCGGGTGGAGTGCCGCTCTACAAGAGCGGCGTGCTGGTGGGCGCGATCGGCGTGGCCGGGGACGGCCCGGACCAGGACGAGGCGGTGGCCTTCCAGGGTGAGACCGGCTTCGTGCCGCCGAACGGGGTCGCGCTCGAGGGTTTCCCCCAGTAATCCGGGAAGGCGGCCGCAAAAAGGAAGCGGGCGTGGGGCCTTCCGCTCCGCGCCCGCTTTCGCGCGTACGGGGCTCGCCGCGCGGCCGTTTGCCCCCGCTCCGATGTGGGCACCAGATCCATGCCGGTTCCCGGCGGTGGACCGGGCGACGGCGGACGCGGAGGGTCGGATGAACGGCGATCAGCGGCGCGGCGTGGTTCTGGCGGCGGGCGCCTTCGGTCTGGGCGCGTATCTCGCTCTGCGCGCGGCTTCGCGGCGTCGCGAGATCGATCTTCGCGGGCGGAGCGTGCTGATCATGGGCGGCTCGCGCGGCCTGGGCCTCGTGTTGGCTCGCGAGTTTGCCCGCTCCGGGTCGCGCCTGGCAATCACCGCGCGCAGCCTTGAGGAGCTGGAGCGGGCCGAGGCGGACCTCTCCGCGCGTGGGGCCGAGGTCTTGACCGTTCCGTGCGACGTGACGGATCGCTCCCAGGTCGAGCGGGCGGTTCAGGCGGCGTCCGAGCGCTTCGGCGAAGTCGATCTTCTCGTCAACAATGCCGGCATCATTCAGGTCGGGCCCGCCGAGACCATGACACTGGCGGACTTCGAGGAGGCGATGAAGGTCCACCTCTGGGGACCCCTGTACGCCATCCAGGCCGTGCTTCCGCGGATGCGGGCGCGGCATTTCGGCCGGATCGTCAACATCTCATCCATCGGCGGCAAGATCAGCGTCCCCCACCTCCTACCGTACAGCACCAGTAAATTCGCGCTGGTTGGGCTTTCCGAAGGCCTGCGCGCCGAGTTGGCGAAGGACGGCATCGTCGTCACCACGGTTTGCCCCGGCCTGATGCGCACCGGTTCCACCGGTCACGCCCTGTTCAAGGGAAACCACGCGCTCGAACATACCCTCTTCGCGCTGAGCGACTCGCTCCCGGGCGCAACCGTCAGCGCGGAGCACGCGGCAAGGCAGATCGTGGCGGCCACGCGGCGGGGAGACGCGGAGCTGATCATCTCGCTGCCGGCGGTGGTCGCCGCCAAGGTGCACGGCGCCGCACCCGGGCTCACGGCGGATTTCCTGGGGCTGATCAACCGGGCGCTTCCGGAGCCGGGGGCGGCCGGCACGGAAAGCCGCGAGGGCCGGGAGGCCCCAACGCCCCTCTCCGAGTCTCCCCTCACGCTGCTGAGCCAGCGGGCTGCCCGCGCCAACAACGAGCTGGGTTGATCCGGAGCAGGAAGTGCGGCGCCAGCGGCCGCGCTGCCGGGGCAGGGCAGGACCGGACCCGCCGTCCATTGTCCGCGGTACCCGCCTCACCCTGAACGGTGCGTCGCACATCCGGATCGTCCGGTGCGCCCGGTCAGGGAATCTGAACGACGCCAGCGGCCGCTGCTTCCTCGCCCTTCCGGATGTGCCACGCCTCGCGAACGCGCGCCACGTACTCGCGTAGGCTCGCGGTCGGATCCTCTTCCAGGATGTACGGTGCCCCGATTACCACGAGGTCCGCGCCCCGGCGGATGGCGGCAGCACCGTCCTCCGCGGAGAACGTCCCGGCGCCGAGCGGGATGTGCAGGTGGCCGGCCACTTCGTCGAGGAACAGCAGCGGATCGCGCTGCGCGTCCTCGGATCGCTGATCCGCGCCGTAGTGGATGTACGCCGCGTCCACGCCCAGTGCTTCCACCTCCCGGGCCCGCCGCGGACCATCCGGAGCGGCGTATAGATCGCAGAGGATCCGGACGCCACTCTCGCGCCCCGCCTGCACGGCCGTGCGGAGGCTCGCGTCGGACGCGACGCCGCAGATGGTCGCAATCCGGCCGCCCTGCTCGGCGGTCGCCAGCACGTACTTCCGCACGCCGTCCATCATCTTGAAGTCGGCCAGTACCGGGTGCTCCGGGAATTCCCGCGCGAGCACCCCAATCGCCCGGACGCCCTCGAACGTGATGAGGGGAGTACCGGCCTCGATCCAGTCCGCTCCGGCCGCGACGGCCGCTTCGGCCACGCGGAGCGCGCGGTCGAGGTTGAGCGCGTCAACGGCAACCTGAATGATCGGGGGGCGGATGGCAAGGGGCTCGATGGAACGGATCGGTGACTGGGACATGGCGTCTCCTCGCGAACAGGGATTCTCCTCCGGGTTGGGCGGCACGGGTCCCGGTTCCTCTCCACGCACTTCGGCAAGTCACCGCGGTTACGCAGCTCCATACCCGTCCATCGGTGCGCGGGAGACACGGCCGCGCCTCTCGGGCAGGAGCCCAAACAACCGGCCGTTTGAGGCCCCTTCCCCCCGGGGAGATCCGCCATGTGAGACAAGACGAGCGAAACTTCGAGCGGGTGACCGCACCCGGTGAGCTCGAGGCGCGGCGCGTGGTGCGCGGCCTCTCCACCTATTCCCGCACCGTGGGTGAGGGCGTGGACGTGGTGCTGGTGCACGGCGCCGGCGTGTCCGCCCGGTATTGGCACCCGCTGCAGCGGGAGTTGGCGCGGCGGGGCGGGTTCCGGGTGCATGCGGTGGACCTTCCCGGCTTCGGCCGCAGCGCGGACCCGGAGTGGAAGCCGGAGCTCCCGCGCTACGCGGAGCACCTTCGGGCGTGGCTGGAGGGGTGGGTTCGCGAGCCGTTTCACCTGGTGGGCCAGTCCCTGGGGTGCGAGATCGGCGCCTTGTGTGCGGCCGCCTGCCCGGAGCGCGTGCGGTCGCTGACGCTCGCCGCTCCCTGTGGAATGCCGACCCTGCGCTTCCTGAGCGCACAGCTCGCTCGCGCGGCCCTGGACGCTCCCCGGGAGCCGGTGGGGCTTTACCGGGTGATTGTTCCGGACTACCTCCGCTGCGGGCTGTGGCGCATCCTTCTCGCGCTCCAGGAGCAAAAGCGGTACCACGTGGCGGAGCTGCTGCAGGGCCTGCGCCTCCCCACCCTGCTCGTGCGGGGAGAGCGAGACCCCATCGTCACTCCGGAGCGCCTGGAGGCGATTGCGAAGCTTCTTCCATCGGCCGGGACTGCCTCGGTGCCGGGCGCTCATGGGGCCCATTTCACGCATCCCCGGCCGTTCGCGGAGCTGCTGGGGGATTTCCTGGAGCAGCCCGCGGGTGGGCCGATTCGCGCGGGCGGTCACCCCACTCCTCGCCCCGGGGTTCCGGCTGGCTCCCCGGGGTCCGCACCCCCCCCGGCCGCCGATCCGGGGCGTTTCCGGTAGCCGCCGTGCCCCGGGTCCGCGGGCCCCCGCGGTGAAAGCCTGCGGTTCCCCGCGGCGGATCATCCGGGCCGCTACTCGTCGTCCGGGTCTTTTGCGTTGGTTAGAAGCTGGAGATTCAGGCGGGCCTGGCGGCACTCCGGAGCGAGCTGCAGCACCCGCTGAAGGATCGGCACACCCTGGTCTTTGTCCAGGCGGTACACGTAGAGCTGGCCGAGGGCGTAATACGGCGCCCACCAGTCGGTCCGCGCCCGGGCGACGCCGTTCAGGAGGCCCAGTGCCTCCTCTCCGTAGCCCGCGGTGGCATAGATTCGCGACAGCGCGTAGGCGGCCGGCCAGCAATCCGGATACTGCTTCTGGACGGCCTGAAGGATCGCGCGCCAGCCCGTCGCGGGAATCGATCCGGTCCCGGCCGAGCGCGCGTCGAATTCATCACCCTGTACTTTCCGGCGCCAGGTGAAGGAGGCCCACCGCTCGTCGCCCTTCCGGTACGGAAGCTCGGTGGCCGGCACCGGCTGGTTGTCACACCAGGAGAGGAAGGCGCGCGCTTCGATCTCTCCGGTGCTGCGCGTTTCCTCTCGCCGTGCCAGCGCCGCGCGGAGGGTCGTGCTGCAGGGGCCTTTACCGCCGGCGAGGAGCCGGCAGACCGCCGCGTGGTACCGCTCCGTCAGGAGCTCGCTCCGTGCGGAGGGGCGGGTGCTTCCGTGCGCCTTCTCGTCCTGGTCCGCGGCTGACAGGAGCGCCCTGGATGCCTCGGGCCATTTGCCCTGGATCGCCAGCAGGGAGCCCCAGGTGGTCCAGGTGGCTGCCGTAGCGTCCGGCCGCGCCGCCGCTTCCCGGTAGAATGCCTCCGCGGCGGCGTATTCCTTATTCCGCGCCTGGAAGTTGGCGAGCTGGGCGCGCGCCTGCAGCACCAGGCCCGGCTGCTTCGCCGTGCCCGCCGCCGCGATCAGCTTGCGGTAGATCATCTCCGCCGACTTCGCCGCCCCCTCCTTTTCATAGAGCCGCGCCAGGGCAAAGTGGAGTTCCGCCGCGGTGGGATACTGGGCGATGCCGGCCGCATACTCGCTGATCGCCTCGCCCGTGTGCTGCTGCGCGGCATACCGCTCCGCCCGAAGCCGGTAGGCGTCCTCGGTGGCGGGTGCAAGCTCGAGGTATTTCACCGCGGCGGCGTCCTCCTGCGGGCCGCGGTTCAGCTCCTGGTTCACCTCGGTGAGGAGCAGCCAGACGTCCGCGTTCGTCGGCAGCGCCCTGGCCGCGTCCTCCAGCGGGCCGACCGCCCGGTAGTTGTTGCGCAGGACGCGCGCGTACAGGGCGCCTAGCCCGAGGCTCCAGGCGGGAGTCTTCGTCTTCGCCGCCAGTCCGGCCGTGATCAGTCCCAGCATTCGCGGGCCGGGATCGCCGGCGCGGTCCGCGGCCAGGAGAGACTGGAACGCCTCCTTCTGACCCGTCAGGTACTCGGCCGCAAGCAGACCGCCGACGGGCGATTCTCCGGGAGCCGCCGTGCGCGCGGACTGAAAGGCGGCAACGGCCTTCTGCGCCTGCTCCGCGTCGATCCAGGCCCATCCGGCCCGGTCCCAGAGGGTCCAGTCGGTCGGGACCAGCTGCGCGGCCTGCTCCAGGGCGGCGGCCGCCTCGGCCCACTTGCCGCGGGACTGCAGCTCCTCCGCTCGGAGAGCGAGCTGCGCCGCCTGGGTATCCTTGGGAAGGCTCGCCGAAACCGGCGGGGGCGCCGGCGCGGCGGAGGCGCCGGCCGCGCCCAACAGCCCGGCAGCCAGAATACCCGCTATCCAGGTCCGCATCGTTCCCTCCGCAGCAATTCCAGTTACGTGCCGCCGATCAACTCTCCGCGACCAACGTCCGGGCGAACTCATCCGGCTGGAACACGTCGAAGTCGTCCGCTTTCTCCCCCGTGCCGACGAACTTGATCGGCAGGTTCAGCTCGTCCTTCACGGTAAGAATCACCCCGCCGCGCGCCGTGCCGTCCAGCTTGGTCAGGACGATCCCGCTCACCGGCGTGGCTTCCATGAAGCTCTTCGCCTGCTGAACGGCGTTCTGTCCAATGGTGGCATCGAGGACGAGGAGCACCTCGTCCGTCGGACGGCCCAGCGCGCGCTCCGCCACGCGGTTCACCTTCTTCAGCTCTTCCATCAGGTTCGTTTTGGTGTGGAGGCGGCCTGCGGTATCGGCGATCACCACGTCCATTCCGCGGGCACGGGCCGCCTGCACCGCGTCGAACACCACGGACGCCGCGTCGGCTCCTTCCTTGTGACGCACGAGGCCGATCTGCAGTCGCTCCGCCCACACCTCGAGCTGGTCAATCGCCGCCGCGCGGAAGGTGTCCGCGGCCGCCAGGAGCACGCGGTGTCCCTTCCGCCGCAGAAATTGGGCCAGCTTCGCGGTGCTGGTGGTCTTCCCGGTGCCGTTCACCCCCACCACCAGGATGAGCGTCGGACCGGGCGAGCCCCAGCGGATCTCCCGGTCGCCTTCCGCAAGCAGGCGGGCGATCTCGTCCTTGAGCCAGTTCCCGACCTCTTCGGCGGTGGAGAGGCGGTTCTTGCGCACGGCCTGCCGCAGCTCCTCGACCAGCCGCGTGGCCGTCTCGATTCCCACATCCCCCTCGACCAGCGTGGCTTCGAGCTCGTCGTATAACTCATCATCGATCCGCCCTCGGCCGGTGACGAACTGGGTGACGGTCTGGGTGACTTTACTGAACAGGCTCCGGAACATGCATCTCTCCGTGGGCTCGGGTTCGCCCGACGGTTAGGTTATACCCGCTCGGCTCGCCCGCGTACCGGCTGCCGGCATCCCGGCTCCGTCCAGCGGCGTCCGGCTGTCCGCGCGGGTGGTATGGAAGCGCCGGCGGCGGCCGGTGTGGAACGTGAAGCGGGCGGGCGAGCGGCCGAGCAAGGGAGCATCATGGGCGAAGAGAGCATGACGACCGGAGCAGTGCGAAAACGGGCGAATGATCTGAACGGGGTCGAATGGACGCGCGCCTCCATCAGCGTTTGGAGTGACATCCGCAAGAGCGCCGCCGAGACCGCGCTGAAGC
>CAYQDT010000086.1:0-8942 GCA_964416225.1 uncultured bacterium | reverse complement strand
GAAAGGGGCCGTTCGCCTGCCGAATAAAGTCTATCCCGCCGCCCAGTGGAGTGCGCTCGCGCGTCAACTGGGCGCGCTGGGCGGGAGCCGCCTCCACCTGGGCACCCGGAGCGAGGGGCCCCTGGCGCCGGACGCGCTCGATTTCCGGGATATCGGCTACCGCAAAATGGCGGCGGTGCTGGAGCACTGCGACCTGCTCATCACCCACGTGAGCGGCGTGATGCATCTCGCGGCCGCCGTGAGGACGCCCGCCGTGGTGCTGTACGGCGCGGCGGAGCATCCCGCCATCAGCGGCTATCCCTGGAACTACAACCTGTACACCCCTATCGAGTGCGGTCCGTGCTGGCTGGAGGAGCCGTGTTCGCACCAGAGCTGTATGCGCGCGCTCACGCCGGAGCGGGTGGCGGCGGAGGTGCAGGCCATCCTCGCCGGCGAGCGGCGGCCCGGAGAGCTGCGGTTCCCGGCCCCGCTCCTTTCGGCGGATCACCTGTAAACCGCGCAGCGGGTGATGGAAGCGGGAGCCGCCGGACGTGCGGGAGTGGGGAAATCAGGAAGTAAGGGCGGAGTGAGGCGGTGAGGAGAGAAGGAGGCATGCGCGAGCAAGCCGGGCTTGCACGGCGCTCGCCGCGCTCCCGGCCCGGTGTGCCGCCTCGGCTTCGGACGACCGCCCCGCTTCCCCGGCGTCGTGGGTTCCGGACCCGCGTGTGAAACGAAAGACGAATGCCTAGACTGCTGGTTACGAATTGCACCATGGATCCCGCCACGGGCGGCGTGTACCTCCTGGACACGGAGCACTGGGCTCCGCGCCGGATCCTGGACCACCCCACCCGGGGCGTCACCCTCGGCCCGGACGGCTATTACACCGTCGGAAACACGGGACGCGTCTACCGGCTGGACGCCGAGAACTGGAGACCGACGCAGGTGGCGGAGACCGGATACCACGGCAGCCATGATCTCCGCTGGTATGACGGCTCCTTTTACCTGGTGACCTGCACCGGGAATCAGGTCATCCGCCTGGACCGTGCCTTTCGCCCCGTGGACGTCCTCAAGATTGTGGAGGATGACGGGGACGTCTGCCACGCGAACTGTCTGCTGCAGACCGGCGGGGAGCTGCTGCTCTGCATCTTCACGCTCTCGCCGGGCCGCCGGGAGGAGAAGCGCACGAGCGAGGACTGGCGCCACAACGGAAAGATCCTGCGGCTGGACTGGGAGCGCAGGCGGTTTGAGGTCGTGTACGAGCCGCTGTCCCAGCCGCACAGCCTGGTCGAGCGGAATGGCGTCCTTTACTGCTGCGAGTCGTTCACTTCCCAGATCGTGGCGCTTTCGCTGCCGGAGTTCCGTAAGGAGCTTCTCACCGTTCAGAAGGGGTTCGTGCGCGGGCTGGCTTTTACGGAGGGGAATGCCTACGTCGGCATCTCGGAAACCCGCGCCACGGGGCTCAAGCAGCTCCTGAACGAGCTCCGGGGCAGTGCGGTCGTCGAAATGGATCCCGAGACGTGGCAACCGAAGCGGCGCTTTCGCATTCCGGGGACGGAAGTGTACGAGGTCCTGCCCGTGGCTTAGGCAAGCGCCCTCCTCCGACACAGCGCGGCGTTCGCCCTGGCTCTCCGCTCCGGAGGTTGCGGGAAGCGATCTTCGCCTCCCGGATGGGAGCGGTGAGCAGGGGCTCGCTATTCCCAGTCCCACCGCTCGCCGAGAAGCTCGAACAGCCGCTCGTTGTGGGGCGCGAAGTACTCGGATAGCCGCCGCCGGGCCGCTGGGCTCGCGGTCGGGTACTCTCCGCCGGCATTTCGCTTGCTGTACGTGGCCGTGTGCAGCACCGGGATGCCGAGCCACCGCATCACTCGCTGCATCTCGCCCGTTGTGTCTGCGTAGAACTGCTCGCTGTTGAGGACCAGGAGCTGCTCCCGGGGGAACAGGCGCAGCCAGCGCTCGAGCTGCTCCGCATACCGGCCGCGCGCCAGGTAGGAGTGGCGCCAGTGGTGCTTGCGCATCGCAGGATCGGCGTGTTCCGGGTCGGACTCCGCGGCTCCCAGCCGCTCCGTCTCACGCTCGATGGCCTCCTCAAATGACAGCGTCTCCCGGCGCGCCCGCCGCTCGTGGTGGTAGTGGGAGAGCGCGCGATCGACCGGGTTCCGCAGCACGGCGAGGAGGCGCGCTTCCGGAAGCACGGCCCGGACTCGCTCCGGGACCGCCGGATGGAACATGTAGTAGGGCGTCCCCTCCACGGCGAAATACGGACGGCCGTTCCGGCGCTCCATTCGCTGTGCGTGCAGGCGGCTGGGAAAGTGAGCGCGGTACCAGTCCACCCCTTTGTCCCATTTCTGGTCGAAAAAGTGGACCTCTTTCTTCGCCGCCCCGCCGACGTCCGGATGAGTCACCAGGTACTCGTAGAGGGAGGTCGTTCCCCCCTTCTGGGTCCCGATGATCACCCAGTCCGGCAGCATTCGCGCGCCGGCGGTGACGCGGCGCCACCCGCGCTCCAGCGGCACGGCGATCGATGCGGCGCTTCCCTTATTCCTGGCGGCTGCCACCGGAACCCCCTGCCCTTCTCGACAACACGGCCAGTGATTGTAGCGCAATCCCTCCGCGCCCGCCGAGATCGCCGCTCCCGCTCTCCGGTCTGACCCGGGTTCCGACTGGGAACGACCGGGGCACGGGCCGGGTCTCTCGCGACGGGTGCGACTACGGTCCGTTGATGAGGGAGGGAGAGGCATGTCACGGAACCGCATTGAGCAGCATCCGGACGAGTACCGAGCCGATTTGAATCCGAATGCCGGCGTGGGCTAGAACCAGGGTCCCGAGGGGCACCTGTTCCGGAGCGCGTACGGTATCAAGGACCTTCACCGCCGCTTCGCGGACCTGCGAGACGACGAACTGAAGTGCATCCCGATCCTCCGCGAGGGGGCCGCCTGGAGAGCAGTGCGAAGTATTTCGACCTGCGCTTTCCGGAGCGGGGATTCGTGATCGCTAACGGTGAGATGACGGCGGGTCCGGACAACTGGTTTGTGCCGAAGAGCGACACCGACTACCGGCTCTGGAACCTCATTACGGGCGTGGACAGCTGGGACCGCCTCGGCGAGCTGGTTCCGGAAGCCGCGGATGACTCGGAGCGCACGCCGACGCTGTAGGCGACCTGTTTACCGCACGCGGGCGGTCCGGCGGCTCACCCGGCCGGCTCACTCCCGTCCGGAGCGGCGGCTTCCCCAGCCCCGGGGATCGCGGTGCGTCCCGTGCCGCGGCCGGCGAGGGCCGGGTCGGCCGCGTGAAACGGAAGGAGCCACCGCCGCGGCCAGAGGTGCCGCATGGGGGTCTCCTGCTCCTGGAGGAATCGCACGTAGCGGGCATGGAGCTCCGCCGCCGCACCGCGGTTTCGGGCGTACACGTCGGTGTGCTCGCCGGGATCCGACGGCCGGTGATACAGCGCCGGCTGGAGGTCTCCACGCCGGAGCACCAGCGTCCATTCGTCCGTCCGGATCACGCTGGGACGGGCCGGGTTGAGGCATCGCAGGGACCAGGACGATACCGCCGTGTCTCGCACCGCGGGCATCTCATCCCGCAGTACGGAGAGCAGCGAGCGCATCGTGAAGCGCTCCGGCGGCGGAATTTCGGCCAGGTCCAGCAGCGTTGGGGAGACGTCGCCCGGGTGTGCAAACACCCGGCGGCGGCCCGGCCGGAGCCCCGGAACGCGCCACAGCATCGGGATCTCACTGAGCTCCGGATGGGGTGGCCAGCCGACCACCGCGCCGATGTTCTGGTAGTCCCCTCCCATCTTCCCGATGAGGCCACGCTCGCCCAGGTAGATCCCGTGGTCCGAGAGAAATACCACGCAGGTGTCGGCGCGGAGGTCCAGAGTGTCGATGCACCCGAGCAGCTTCCCGATCCAGGCGTCCACCATCTCAACCTCGCCGCGGTAGAGGGCCCGGATGTGGTGGAGCTCGGCCTCGCTGTAGTTGTCGGCGGGGCCGTAGCGGGGCAGGATGATCGGATCGCCGGTGCAGCTGGGGAGAGTACGCTCCACGTACGCCGGCGGCGGATCCCAGGGCTCGTGCGGATCGAAGCAGTCGATCCAGAGGAAGAAGCGCGCGCGGCGCCCCTCCGTCTCCAGCCAGTCCATGGCGCGCTGCATCACCTGTGGCGCGTAGTGGTCCGGCTCACCGCGCCGGAGACTGGTGTTCCGCAGGTACTGCTTGAGCAGCTCCGGCCTTTTCAGCTTCTCCGGGGCGCAGGGAAACCGGACCGGCAGGTCGGCGGGGGCCACGGGATCCTGCCCCTGACCGCGGATCCGGATGCGGGTGTGGAACCCGCGGTCGTAGTCATAGCCGGGCTTCAGAAGCTGGTAGTTATCGGAGATCAGCGCGCAGGTGTACCCGTTCCGCGCCAGCACTTCCGCGAGCAGCGTCTCGGCGCGCGGGAGGGGCCCCCAGTCGAGATAAGCCGCGGCAAAACGCCCGGTAAAGAGCTCGGCCCGGCATGGAAGCGTGGGGAAGCTGCCGGAGTACGCGCCGTCGATGATGACCGCATCGGATGCGAGACGATCGAGGTTCGGCGTCGCCGCGTGCTGCGCGTCGTAACAGCCGACGTGGTCCCGGCGGAACGTATCGCACATCAGCACGATGAAGTTCATGCGGTCTCCCACCCTGGGCCCGCGGCGGCTGGCGCCCGTCATCACCGCAGGGCTCCGGCTCTCCGACGCTCATCCGTCGGGGGCGCGTTCCGCCGTGGTAATCCCCTGCCAGGCATCCGGCCGCTCCCAGGAAACCAGGAAGCGGCGCGGCCAGTAATTCTTCGGCGGCGTCTCGTTCTCTTTCAGGAAGCGGACGTACTCGCCGTGAAGGCGACGCGCCTCGCGGCGATGGTCTGCCAGCACGTTCCGGGTTTCTCCCGGGTCGCTCCTGCGGTGATACAGCTCGGGCCGCATTCCGGTGCGCCAGAATACGAGCGACCACTCATGGTCCCGGATGACGCTCGGCCGCGAAGCCCGCTTGCCGCGCAGCGACCAGGAGCTCACGGCCACCGGCCGCTCGCCGGAGCTCTCATCCCGGAGCACCCGCAAGACCGACCGGGTGCGCATGCGCTCCGGCTTCCGGATCCCGGCCAGCTCCAGCAGCGTCGGCGTGAGATCGCCGGGGTGCGTGAGGGCCCGCCGCCGGCCCGGTGCCAGGCCGGGGACGCGGAACATGAGCGGGATGCGCGCCACCTCTACGTACGGCGGCCAGCCCCGAAGGTCTCCCCGGACCTTGGAAGCCTTGCCGAGGAGGTTGTGCTCCCCCAGGAACATCCCATGATCGGAGAGGAAGACCACGCAGGTGTCGTCCCGGAGACCCAGCTCGTCGAGGTGCCGGAGCAGCTTGCCGACCCACGCGTCCGCCATCCGGACCTCGCCCCGGTAGAGGGCGCGGATCGCCTCCAGTTCCTGGGGGGCGTAGCGATCCGCCTCGCCGAACCGCGGGTAGATGATGCGCGGCTCTCCCGTCTCGCCCGGGGCCAGGTATTGGGCGGGCGGGTCCCACGGCTCGGGGGGGTCGAAGATATCGACCCAGAGAAAGAAGCTGCCGGAGCGGCCGTGCGCTTCCAGCCACCGGCAGGCGGCGTTGACGGTCTGCGGCGCGAAGTAATCCTCTTCCCGCTCGCGCCCCGCGACGTTGTGCAGGTACTGCTGGACGCGGCCGTGCTCCCCGATCTTTTCCTGGGGGGCGGGCCACGGCCGTTCTCCCTGGACCAGGTGGTGCTTGTCGTACCACTGCCCGCGAATCCGGATCCGCTCCGCGAACCCGCGATCGAAGTGGTAGCCGTCCCGGCAGAGCGGGAGGTTGTCGGTCACGAGCGCCGACCGGTATCCGGCCGCGCTCATCACCTCGGAGAGGAGGACTTCATTCTCCGGCAGCGGGCCCCAGTCGAGGTATGGGAAAACGATGCGCCCCGTGAACATCTCGGCCCGGCACGGAAGCGTCGGAAAGCTCCCCGAAAACGCCTCGTCGAAGACCACCGACTCCGCCGCCAGGGCATCCAGGTTGGGCGTGCCCACGGTCCCGCCGTAGGCGCCGACATGGTCGCGCCGGAACGTATCGCAGACGATCACCAGGAAGTTCAAAAGCCAGACTCCAGCCCGGACAGCGGGCGTTGGGGCCGCGCGCGCTCCACGAGCACCCCGCCGGATCGAATCAAACCCGCAGTTGCTCCGCGGCTCTCAGGACCATGTTCGGCGTGATGCCGCCCATGCATACGGCGTTCACGCACTCTTTACTCCCGGCGCAGATGCACGGCACGGCGGACTTCACCGGTTGGGCGGGGCTGCCGTAGGGGCAGAACCGGGTGCTCTCCACCTGGAGGTCGCTTGGACCATAGAGCGTGACCGCGGGCACCTTGAGCGCGCTCGCCAGGTGCATGGGGCCGGTGGAGACCGAGACGAAGAGCGAGCTCTCCGCCAGCACGGACGCGAACTGCCGCAGCGCCATGCCGCCGGCAAGCGGGAGCGCCGGCGTACGCATCGCGGCCGCCACCCGCTCCACCAGTGCCCGCTCTCCACCGCCGCCGGTGACGGCCACCTGGTACCCCATCCCATAAAGACCGTCGCCCACGGCGGCGTACTGCTCCGCGGGCCACGCCTGCCGGCCGCCGCCGTGACCGGGGTGGATCACCGCCAGCGGCCGGCTCGGGACCCGGCCCCGCTCCTGCAGCCATTCTCGCGCCCGGGCCCGCTCCTCCGGCAGCAGGTGCACGCGGTACCCCTCCTGCTCCGGCTCAATCCCGAGCTGACGCAGGACGTCCAGGTTGTGCTCGATCTCGTGTCGGGCTCCGGAAAGACGGTCCTGGCGGAGTTGCTGGTGGAACATCCCTGCCCAGTGCGGCTTCCGGCGCTCGCCGTAGCGCCACACGCAGGTGCGCCACGGGATGCCGGCCTGCCACATGGAGAAGGCGATGTTGCTGGCCGCGTGGATGGAGAGCGCCCAGTCGAACTGGCGCTCCCGGAGCTCCCCGATGAGCCGGAGGCGGCTCAGGAGCGAGCGATGGGTGGTCCGGCGGTCGTAGGTCAGGACGGCGTCGAGATCCGGGTTGTGCTCCAGGATCTGGTCCATGGGCCGATGCACGAGCGCCGTGAGGTGGGCATGCGGGAACTGCCGCCGCAACGCCGTGAAGAGGGGAGTTGCGCAGAGGACGTCGCCCAAGCGCTGCGTCTGCACCACGAGGATCCGGCGGAGCGGGAGGGTCCCGTAGCCGATACTCGGCCACACGTGCGCGAGACCCGCCTTGCATCCCTGCGGTGTGTCAACCACGCTGGATTACCTCGGTCAGCAGCTCGGCCCAGCGGTTGAGCGACTGTTCCTCACTGAACTCCGACCGCGCCCGCTCGCGACCCGCCTCGCCCAGGCGCCGGCGAAGCTCCGCGCTTTCGAGGAGGGCGACGACGTGCCTCTCCAGCGCGTGCGTGTCCCCGACCGGCGCCAGGAGGCCGGTCCGACCCTCTTGCACGAGCTCCGCCGTGCCCGGCGCGGCAACCCCCACCACCGGAAGTCCCGCTGCCATCCCCTCGAGCACGACGTTCGGGGCGCCTTCTCGGCGCGACGGGTGGCAGAGGATATCCGCAGCGCGCAGCAGGCGCGGGACGTCGGTGCGGAATCCCAGAAAGCGCAGGCGGTCGGTCAACCCCAGCTCTTCCGCCCTCCCCCGGAGCGCGCCGGCTTCCGACCCTTCGCCGGCAATCCACCAGAGCCACCGACCGCTTCGCGGGGCGACCCGGGCGAGAACCTCCAGCAGGGCCGCATGGCCCTTCTCCGGCACCAGGCGCGCCGCGGTCAGCAGCACCACATCCTCCGGAGCGGCGCCCAGCTGCTCCCGGAGCGGCAGGGGGTCGGGAGCGGTATCCACGGAGCCCGGGTTCACACCGTTGTAGACGACGCGGATGCGGTCCGGGGAGATCCAGCCGAACGACTCCAGTTCGCGACGCAGGGCGCCCGCGTTCACCACCCACCGGCAGATCCGCGGGCCGACCAGGAGCCGGTTGTGGGCTTTGTTCTTGAAGCTGCCCTCCAGCCCGTTCCGGTACACCAGCGGGGTCTGTATCCCGGCCAGGAGCGCCGCGAGCACGCCCACGCGCGCCGCGCGCTCATTGCAGAAGATGGTTGCATCGGGGCGCTCCTGGCGGAGCGCTCTCGCCAGCGATAGCACGGCGGCCGGCGACACGTCGTGGCGGAGCAGCACCGGCCGGAACGGGATCCGCGCCGCGGGACAGCGCTCCGCGAGCGCGCCGCCCGGGTGTCCGAGGATGGCCGCCACAAATCCGCGTCGCCGGAGGCCCGCCGCGGTATGCAGCGCCCACTTCTCCCCACCCCCAAATGCGCGGATGGAGTTGACGATGGCCAGCTTCACGACGCCACGTCGATCCGGTGTGTGAGCTCCCGCCCGCTGCCCGGCCGCCGCGCCCCGGCGGGATGTCCCAGAACTGCGTCCCGCACCGGAGGCTACCGGGGATCCCGGGACATCCGGCGGGTTGGGGGCGCGGTGTACAGGCGGGCCGCCGCCGCTACCACTTCGTCCGGAGTGATGGTGTGGAGGCAGGGCAGCTCGCACTCCCCGCACGGCTCCTCATGGCGGAGAATGGCTCGCTTCTTGGTGAACGGAGCAAACTTCACGGGGTTCGTGGGCCCGAAGAGGGAGACGACCGGCACGGCGAGCGCGACCGCCATATGCATGGGCCCGGTGTCGCCGGTGACCAGCAGCTCGCAGCGCTCCAGCAGCGCGGCGGTGTCCGCCAGCGATGCCCAACCCGCAGCGACGGTGGCGGGCTGCGTCATGCCGTCGACGATAGCCTGCGCCCGCTCCCGGTCGCCGGACACGTACCAGAGCACGACCTTGTCCCCGGCCCGGATCGGCGCGCCGCCCAGATCGGTGTCCGCGGCCGCCGTGCGCCGCATGAAGTGCGTCGGGCAGGTCCACCGGAG
>CAYQDT010000085.1:0-9001 GCA_964416225.1 uncultured bacterium | reverse complement strand
CGAAGGGATCATCCCCCCGAACGAGCTCTCGCGCGAGTCCGGCCGCCGGCCGGAGCAGATGGTGCACGTCGGGGACGAAATCGACGTCTACGTGCTCAATACGGACGACGATGAGGCGGGCCAGCTCATCCTCTCCAAGAAGCGCGCCGACTTCGAGAAGGCGTGGGACCGCGTCATCGAGGCGCAGCGGGCGGGCGAGACCCTCAACGCGATGGTCACCGAGCGGGTGAAGGGCGGCCTGGTGGTCGACCTCGGTATCCGCGGCTTCGTTCCTGCTTCCCACGTCGGCAGCGGCAAGGTCCGCAACCTCGAGAAGTACGTGAGCATGATCCTGCCGCTCAAGGTCATCGAGGTGGATCGGGACCGCCGCAAGGTCGTGCTCTCTCACCGCCTCGCGACCGAGGAAGAGCGGACCGCGCAGCGCCAGGAGACCCTGGCCACGCTCGCGGAAGGCCAGGTGCGCCCCGGCGTGGTGCGCCGGATCACGGATTACGGCGCCTTCGTGGACCTCGGCGGCGTGGACGGCCTCCTGCACATCTCCGAGATGTCCTGGACCCGGATCAAGCACCCGAACGACGTGCTGAAGGTCGGCGACGAGATCCAGGTGATGGTTCTCAAGACGAACCTGGAGCAGAACCGGATCTCTCTCGGTCTGCGCCAGATCCTTCCGGATCCGTGGACGCAGGTGGGCGAGAAGCATCATCCGGGCGACCTCCTCTCCGGTCAGGTCACCCGCCTGGTGCCGTTCGGCGCCTTCGTGCAGGTGGAGGGCGGTCTGGAAGGGATCGTCCCGAACAACGAGCTCTCTCCGCGCCGCGTGAACAAGCCGGAAGAGGTGGTGCAGGTGGGGGACAATGTCCAGGTGAAGATCCTGGAGATCCGCCCCGACGAGCGCCGCATGACCCTCTCCATTCGCCAGGCGATGGAGGAGACCGGCGACTACGGCAGCTACGAGCCGGACAGCGACCGCGTGACTCTCGGCGACGTCTACGGCGACCAGCTCAAGTCGGCCGAAGCGTACGACGACGAGGAATAGCGGGTTCTCCGCTCGAACGGGACGGGCCGGTGGCGGTCCGCTCTCCCGTCGGAATCCAGAAAAGGACGCCCGGCTGACCGGGCGTCCTTTTTCTTACGCCCCCTGCGCGCGCCCGATCGGACCCCACTCGCGTGACGACTCTACGTACGGAGAAGTACCCGCTCGCCCGATTATTGCTCGTGGGGCTGACGGGCGGAATCGCCAGCGGCAAGAGCACCATCGCCGGCATGTTCGCCGGCCTGGGCGCCGTCGTCATCGACACGGACCGGATCGGCCACACGCTTCTCGAACCGGGCGAGCCCGCTCTCGCGGAGCTCGTGGCGCACTTCGGTCCCCGGATCCTGCTCCCCGACGGCCGCGCCGACCGCGCCGCACTCGGCGCCGCGATCTTTCACAGAGCGAGCGACCGGGCGGTCCTGAACCGGGTAATGCACCCCCGCATCGGCCAGGAATTGCAAAAAAAGTTACGCCTTTTGGAAACACGGGCTGCTGCTCAATGCGTAGTGGTTGTGGAAGCACCCGTACTCTGTGAGGCAGGCTGGGCTCCTTTGTTCGACAAAATCGTAATGGTAGAGGCGCAACCTTCTACACAGGCGCAGCGTCTAACCGCCAGAGCCGGTCTCACCGCCGAGCAAGCGGCCGCGCGGATTCAGTCCCAATGGTCCACCCGCCGCCGCCGCCGCTTCGCGGACTACCGCGTGGACGGCGAAGCCCCCCTTGCGGTGACGCGGGCCGAGGTAGAGAGCATCTGGTCCTCTCTCCAGCGGCTGCCGACCGGCCTTCTTTCCCCAATTGATCCCGGCGCCGATCCCCCCCACTCGGCCCGTGGATCAAAAAGCGGGGAGGAGGTTCGGCACGTTGCCAGGAAAATAAGCAAGGCTTCTAAAGCATTCATGTAATGCGCGGCTCCCCCAACCCGCGCTTCGGCAGCATCGGCCGTTTAGACTATTTCGCTTATTCCGATTAGTCCGCCCGTCCAGGTCTCCCCAGGGCGAGGAGGTTCTCCGTTGAAGTCAGGTCCTTTCTTTCGTACCCAGCGCGCGCTCGCACTCTTCGCCGCGCCCCTGCTCGTCCTCGGTACTGCCCTCTGCGGGATGGCCGCGGGCGGCTACCGGGCCCCGAGGGCCAAGAGTCCCTCCGGCCGCCGCACTCATTTCGATAAGCCGCTGAGCATGTACCGGCCCGGCGAGCTTCCGCTCCAGCGCATCAGCCAGGAGCAGGCGGACGCGTGGGCGCGCCAGGCGCAGCTCCAGGGGCGAGGCGGGCTGGGAGCGCACGCGCAGGCGCCGGCGCCGCCGCCGACCACGCCGCAGTTCATCGACCTCACCACCACGCCGCGCCCGCCGCTGGTGGGAACCTCGACGCTCTGCCAGGAAATCCAGCCGGCGTGGAGCTGGGACCAGCAGACGATCTACTTCGCGTCCAACAACGTGGACCCGGTAGCCACCTACGGCCAAACCCGCCCGCCGGCCAACGCGCTGAACCACATCTACCAGATGACCAGCGACGGCGCGTTCATCCAGCAGGTCACCGGCACCGGAAACAATCCGAACGCGCCGGACGAGGCCACCGGCCAGCAGCTTTTCCCCGCGCTGAACCACGCGCAGACGAAGCTGGCCTATGTGCACCGCGCGAACCCGGCGTCGCCGTACCAGCTGTACGTGCTGACGTTCTCCACGGATCCGACGCGCGCGCCGCTGCGGGAGCAGATCACCGGCCTGGTGGACGCCAATAACTCGCTCGGCTACAACGCGAACATCGTGAACGTCGAGCATCCCACGTGGGACCCGGGCGACAACTTTATCTGCTTCGCGGCCCGCAACAAGAGCGTGGCGGGTGACGTGCGCAACATCTACGCCGTCAACATCATCTCCCACGTGGTCTACCGCCTGACGAACGGAACTCCGGCCAACGGCGTCGAGTGCATCGACCCCGTCTATCATCCGAGTGCCGCCCAGGGCCGCGTCTGCTTCGCCGCCAATACCGGTAACCCCGCGCTCGGCGCGGCGGTCAATCCCGCGACGGGCGACCTGAACTACCGGGCGAATCCGCTCCAGCCGCTCCGCAGCCCGAGCGGTCCCGCGGTGGACATCGATCACAACCTGTTCACCGTGCCCGCTACCATCGCGCAGCTCGGACCCTCCGCCGGCGCGCCGGTTCAGCAGATCACCACGGACGTTGCGGACGATATCGAGCCGGCCTACGAGCAGAGCGTCTACCCGCCCGGCAAGGGGACGGGCGCCTTCAACAACTTCCTGGCATGGTCGTCGCTCGGCCGCAAGCCGGACGCGGTGGTCGGCGGCGTTCCGCAGAACTCGTACGACATCTTCTTCAACAACGGCTCCTCGGAAGCGTCGAACGCGCCGATCCGCCTCTTCACGCCGGATACGGATGCGGGCGTGGCGCCGCTCCACCAGACGGACGAGCGGTATCCCACCTGGTCCTCCGCGCTGCCGCCGCAGAACCCCATCGACCGGATTGCCTTCAGCAGCAACCGCCAGAACAACACCGCCGATCTGACCAAGCCGCTCGTCGGAGCGCCCGGCGATACCGACATCTGGGCGGCGGAAGTGACGGACATCACCCCGCCGACCCTCTTCCCGATCTCGGAGTATGAGACGGACCTGAAGGCGCAGTACCCCGGGCAGGACTTCAGCTTCCTGGACGGCGAGGTGCTCCACATCTCCAACGCGCCGCTGCCGCAGCAGGGCCGCCGCATCGGCGCGCCCCACGATACCTTCTACTTCTACGCCAAGCTGAAGGATCTCCAGTACGGCGTCGAGAGCGTATGGGTCCAGATCAAGGACCCCGATGGCGCGAGCACCGACGCCAAGCAGCAGAATCACAAGCTGTACGGCGAGGACCTCCGTGATTCTTCCGGCAACCTGACGACCTTCAACAACGTCTGGGTGGCGCGATCCACGGGCAGTCCTCCAAAGCCGACGCACATGATCGAGCTGCCGATGGAGACCGACTTCGAAGGCATCGGCGCCCACGATTACCAGTACTACGCCGGCCCGAACCGGGTGGACATCCCCGCGAGGACCCGCGCGCGCTTCGCCTCCTTCGATCCGGGGGTCGACGACGCCGTTCGCTGGTCCGGCAACCAGGTGAGCCGCTACAACCCGCTGGGGACCACCAACCGCCCGCCGCTGGACAGCAACGGCAACACACGCTGGCTGCAGCTCCACGACGACGGCAAGAACGGCGACCTCGTGGCGGGGGACGGGATCTTCACGGCCACCTGGGTTACTCCGGACGACCCGAGCGACTTCTACGTCGACCTGATCGCCTACGACAAGGCGTACGACCCGCAGAATCCGTCCCACCAGGGCAACTGGATCATCTACGACAACATCTGGGGCTTCAGCACCCAGCCGTTCTCCTCGCACAACCCCGTGCTGATGGTGGACGATAACGGCGCCGGTCAGAAGTGGCCGCGCGGCCTGAAGGGGTCGTTCCGGCCGTTCTGGAGCTTCCGGTACGGCACTGAGTCGGACATCATGGACCGGCCGGAAAGTGAACTGCCCGAGTACTTCGCGGTTGCAAATCCACCAAATCCGCAGCCGTTCCAGGGCGCCGGATCGTTCGCTCCGGGAATCAAACAAAACCAGGTCTATCACTTCCTGGATGGCGACTCCGTTCCGTACGACTACATCACCTGGATCCGCCCTCAAAGCGTGCGGCGCGCGTATCGTGGCGACATCTGGAGAATCCTCGCCAAGGGCCCGCTCTCGGATGACGTCCTCAACGACTACATCCCGACGCGCGACACGCAGCCGGCCGATGCGCTTGGCAGCGCGACCATTCAGCGACCGGTGCCCCGCCGGGCGATCCTCTGGAGCTCGCCCTACACCGGCGACATCTACGCCGGCAGCGGGACGATTCTGGACCAGAACACCCAGACCCGTCTGACGAACTACCGCAACCAGGCGGGGCGCCTCGTCGTGGCGGGCGGGGACATCCTCTGGGCGCTCACCGTCGACGGCACGCAAACCCAGCCGTTTGTTCAGAACGTCCTCGGCGCGAATTACACCGGAGACGCCGTGGGCGGCAACTGGAACGCGTATGTCGGCACGACCATCGGCAACGCGATCACCCTCGACGCCGCCTCGGGAGACTTTGCCGAAAACCCGATCCCGACGCCGCCTTCATGGCCACCCTACTACGCGCCATGGCCGCTCGGCACACCCGTCGATTTCAACTACGGCCTGGGAACGCCCAACCCGATGACCGGGGAAGGGGACGGCGACAACACGGGTAAGGCCATCGTCGCCACCGACGGAACGCCATTCCAGACGCAGGACGGCGTGACGGCGCGGCCGGGCTGGGAGCAGATCTTCCAGGACCGGATGGTGGCGAACGACGATGCCGGAAACACCAACTCCAAGACGGTGTTCATGAGCTTCAGCCTCGCCAGCATGGGCCGACGGTACACCACCGGCACCGGAGGCGACTCGGATCCGCTGCTGGCCCTGAACTACCGCGCCAAGATCTCCCACGCGATGTTCTGCTGGATGTTCAGCGCGGACCTGGTGGGCCAGATCCGGAACATCAACGGCGGCGCGCCGATCTCCGGTGCCTTCGTCCAGCTCAGCCAGAACGGCAAGGTGGTCGGCACCGCGTTCAGCAAGGCGGACGGAACCTATACGGTGCGCGGCCTCCCCGTCGGCGACTGGGGAATCTCGGTCACCGTGCCGGGCT
Source organism: uncultured bacterium (assembly GCA_964416225.1). Taxonomy (GTDB): domain Bacteria; phylum Armatimonadota; class SYMT01; order SYMT01; family SYMT01; genus CAYQDT01. The sequence continues at coordinate 3,261 of CAYQDT010000085.1, read as the reverse complement.
TCGCCACGTTCAATAAGGCGATCGGGAGCCGTGCCCACGGCTTGGACCAGGCCCAGGCGGACGTCCTCCTGACGCCGGCCGCGCCCGGCTCGATCTCCGGAACCGTGCTCGACCAGTTCGGACAGCCCGTGCCGAACAGCACGGTGCAGGCTCACCTCCGGACGAACGGTCTCTACACCGGGCAGGTCGACTTCTTCACCGTGACCCAGGCCGACGGGACCTACACCTTCCCGAGCCTGCCCACCGGCAGCTACGACGTGACCCTGGTGAAGTGGCCGAACGGCTTCAGCAACCCGCAGCCGAAGTTCACGAACCCGGTGACCGTCAACACCGCACAGAACACGCCGAACGTCGACTTCACCCTTGAAGGCGGCAGCGGCAGCCTCACCGTGACGGTGTATGCACAGCTTGCCGACGGCACGAAGGGCGGCACCCTCGCCGGCGCTTCCGTGACCGTCACGGACAACGAGGGCGCATCCCAGACCGCCACCACCGACGCGAACGGAAACGCAACCTTCAACAACGTGGGCGCGGGTCCCGCCACCGTCTATGCCTTCCTGCTGAACTACCAGGAGGCGACGACGAAGGTGAACATCCCGCAGACCACCCAGGTGGACGTCCTGCTGGCGGTCGCGGCACACCCCGTCGTTCTCTATGGCGAGGCCGTGCGCGCGGCGGACGGCAAGCCGCTGCAGCCGGAGGACCTCACCCAGCCGGTGACCCTCCAGCTCCTCCGGAAGGCCAGCCAGCTCCCGCTCCCGGGCGTCACCGCGAACGTGTTCAGCCCCGAGGCGACGACGCCGGTCACTCACAACTACAAGTTCACGAACGCGCAGGAGGGCAGGTACACCGTCTCCCTGACCAACCACCCGCGCTTCAAGGACGCGTCGATCGACGTCGACATCGCGGCTACCGGGATCAGCCAGGCCAAGCCGTTCCAGCTTGTCGGCAAGGACGGCACGATCCGCGGGACCGTTCTGGATGACCAGGGCAAACCGGTGGCGGGCGCGACGGTTCAGCTCATCGGCAAGACGCCGGTGGCCGGGACCGTGGTGCTCACGCTCACCACGCAGGCCGACGGCACCTTCGCCTCCGATCCCAACAAGCTGATCACCTCCGACGTCTATGACCTCCAGGTGACGAAGTTCGGCTACGCATCCGCCACGAAGGCAGCCCTCTTCGTCGCCGGCGACACGGACGCGGGCACCATCACCATCAAGCGGCTTCCGCGGGGCGAGGTGTTCGGCCTGGTCAGCCGCGTGACGGATGGCGCACCGCTTGACGGAGTGAAGATCCTCTTCTTCTCCACCAACGGCGGGACCGCGCAGCAGGTGGCCCAGACCACCTCCGCGAACCCGCCGGTGAACGGGCCGGACAACAAGCCCGCGAACTACAGCCTGGGCGGCGTGACCGCAGCCGCGGACCTGCTTCCGCCTGGAACGTATCAGGTGAAGGTGACCGGCGATCCACGCTTCGCCGCCTTCTCGGCGAACGTGACCGTCGCCGCCGGAACCGCTACCCGCGTCGACATCCCGCTCACTCCGAACCCGGGGACCCTCTCCGGCCGGGTGGTGGACGCGAACGGCAAGCCGATCTCCGGGGCGACGGTGAAGGTAGCCGAGGGCGCCAACATCGCGGCAACCGTCCTCACCGACGCCAACGGCAGCTACACGACCGCACAACTGCCCGCCGGCAGCTACACGGCGACGGCCTCCGCGTTCGGCTTCGTGGACAACGGTGTGACCGTCTTCATCCAGGGACCCACCACCGCTCCGGATATCGTCCTCCAGCCCGTTCCGCCGAGCCCGGTTTCCGGGGCCGTCCAGGCGCGGGCGGACGGATCCTACATCGGAGGGGTGAAGGTCGACTTCCTGGACGCGGCCGGAAACGTGGTCGCCACCACCACGACCACCGACACGGCGACCGGCAGCCCGGCAGCCAACTACCAGTTGACGGTCCCGCCGGGCACCTACACGGTCCGCGCGAGCAAAACGGGCTGGAATACCGCCACGCTGAGCGGCATCCAGATCAACCCGAACACGCCGCGCACCGGGGTCAACCTGCTGCTGGACGCCGAGCACACGTTCGGAAAGGGACTGGTGCTGATCTCGCTGCCGTATGACACGGCGGGTGTTGACGCCGCCACCGCTCTGGGCCTGCCCACCGCCGGCTTCAAGGCCGCCTGGCACGACCCGAGCACTCCCAGCGCGACGTATGACATCTATCCGAACGGCGGCGCTAAGGAATTCCGGCTCGGCAAGGCGCTCTTTGCCCTCGGCTACTATGCCGGATGCCGTGCCAGCGACGTGTGCTGGTTCCGGCTCGATTCTGTGCATCATTTAACCCGCAAGTCAGGAGAAGTCACGGTTGGCTACAAGCGAGGACAACAACGTACTCTGGATCTGGTCAATGAAGCCAGAAAACCGCTGCGTGCCTACCTGGAGGAAGGGCGAAAGCTGATCCAAACAGACTGCCCTTTTGTCTTTCTTTCTCAACGGGAACACGAGGCCACAAAAAGGAATGGGGATCATCCCAGACGACTGACGGAGGGAGGATTGCATGCTTGGTGGCGAGGCGTCAAGGAAAAAGCGACCAGATCGCAATGGGAGCTGATCGCCGACATTACCTTTCACGATCTGCGACATGATTTTGGGCATCGACTCCGGGCTGCTGGCTTTACTCTGGAAGAGGTGGCGGTTGCGTTGGGGCACGTCACCAAGCGCGGGACACCAGCTATCGCCACCACCGCACGCTATACTCAGCCGAATCGTGAGCAGATGAAGCAGAAACTTAATAACCTCTCCGTCTGAAAATGGGAAAATATAGCAAATTGCTTTACTGCACAAAATCGCTAGGATCTTAGTCTACCCTCGAATAGGTGTGAATATCTGCACATTATTTTCCCCAATGATGAGGAAAAGCAATGGTACAATCTGGGTAGGTGAAGGAGCGACAAGAGCATGCCCAGAGAAAGCAAAAAAGAGAAGCGGGAGTACAACGAAGCCAGGAAAAACGCAGAGTATCACAAGCCGCCACGTGAGTGGATCACTTGCCCCGTAATCCATTCGGCAGCATCGCTCACTAAAAAGGTGATGAGGCGAGCTGCATCTTCTGGTTGACCAATCCGACCAAAGGGAGCCTGTTTCTCTAGAGTTCGCTTGAGCTCGGGATCAGCACTGAGCCATCCCGTATCTGTCGGTCCTGGGTCAACGGCGTTCACCGTGATTCCTCGTGAGGCAACTTCGGCAGCGAGCGTGACCG
>CAYQDT010000084.1:0-9009 GCA_964416225.1 uncultured bacterium | reverse complement strand
CTGCATGCGTGGCCTATTCAAGATCATTCACCTCCTCTCGTTCCAGCCTGGCACTGGCAACCGACGCTGCCAGGTGAAAGAAAACGGGCATGGGCACCTTCCGGAGCGGGCGAACTTAGATCAGCACGTCGCGATCCGCTCCCACTGCGGAGTCACCGCGTGTTCCGCGCCACCGGCTTCGGCTGCGGGCTCCTGCTCCGCAACGATACACCGCACGCCGGCGGCCCGGATTGCGTCATGGCTCTCCTGAGGCAGCGGGCCGCTCACCAGGTAATCCAGCTCCGAGATCCCACACACGCGCGCCAGGTGCTGGTGGTTGAACTTGGAGCTGTCCAGAAGGGCCACCGCCCGCTCCGAGCGCTCCAGCGCCGTGCGCGTCACCTCCGCAATCATCACGTTCCAGTCGGTCAGCAACCGGATGTTGAAGGCGCCGGCGCTGATAAAGGCCCAGGTAAAGTGCAACTCCCGCAGATTGGCCAGCGTTACCGGACCGGAGAGCAGCCGGTGGCGCGGGAATAGATAGCCGCCCGTGACGAGGACTTCCGTGTTCGGCGTGTCTTCGAATTGCCCGGCGATGGCGAGGGAATTCGTCACCACCTGAAGCGAGCGGTCCAGCAGGAACGGCGGCATCTCGCCCACGGTGGAGCCTCCGCCCAGGAACACGGTGTCCCCGTCGCCCACCAGCCGGGCCGCAGCCCGCGCAATGGCTGTTTTTTCCGATAGCGCTACCTGCTTTCGCTCGTCGAACGCCTTCACCGCGGGCTGCAGGCTCTGCCGCACACTCAGCATCGCGCCGCCGACCACACGGCTGATCTTTCCAGCCTGATCCAGCCGCTCCAGCAGTCGCCGAACCGTAGACTCCGAGACGCCGAGGCGGCCTGCCAGCGTGGGAATCCGCGCGAAGCCCTCCTCGCGCAGGATCTCCATTACCGCATGCTCACGGTCGATGGTCACTCTTGCAGGCATAGCCGAAAACCCAGTCAGGCAGCACCGGCACCACCTTGTGGCGCTTTTACGACATGTCGTGACAGCTTTCCTGCATCGCGTGGAAAAAAATGCGCATATTCTGACGGGACGAGCTTGATACTTGAGAGGGGCGTCTCACGGCGCGGGATAAAGCGGGCCGCTCCCATCGATCCCGGCGGAAGCGGGATGCGGTCCGGTGGATTTCGGGGGCGCGTCGCCGGAGCCTGGGGAGCCGCGGCTCGGCCAGCGGGTGCCGGAACCCGGTGCGGTCCGTGGCACGGGCGGGCGGCGGAGGGTTTGCAGCTCTCCGCCGCGCACAGCGCGAGAGCGGGCACCGGGGAGGGCAGGCTTCACCAGGCTGGGACACGGAGCGCCCGGAGAGGGGCCGGCCCATGGGGCGCTCCGATCGGACCCGCCGCCGGGATGCATCCCGCCGGACCGGAGCCGGTGCCGGTTCGGGGCCGTGCCGCCGCCGATCCAGAGATCCGGGGCCCTGCACAGCGATGCTGCGCTGGCGCGGCGGAAGGGCTGCCGATCGGCTCAACCGGCGCGCGGATGCCGGAGACACCGCTTGCGAGTGCCGTCCTGGGCCCGGTCCCGGCGCGCGATCTCTGGTCGAACGGCGTCGAGCGGGATCAGCGGCCAAACGGGTTGCGCCGCCGCCAGAGGCGCTCGCCCGCCACCACTCCCAAGACGCCCGCCGCGATCAGGAGAACCGCTCCCAGTCCCAGCACCAGCAGGGGGCTGAGACGCGGCGCGAGCAGCGCCACCATCAAGAGCAGCAGCCCACCCACCGCGAAGCAGCTGCCGAGGATCCCCATCTCGAAGAGGGTATCCTGATCCGAAGCCTCCTGGATCGGGTTGTCGCCGTCTGAATCCGCACGTTTCGAATCCATACGGACCTCCTACCGCCCTCTCGCCGCGGAGCCGGAACTCGATGGGCTGCGCCCGATCACCGGACGGCGGCCCGCTCCCGGTCCGTGAGTACGGCAAGGAAGCAGTACGCCCTTGTACCGCAAAGAGCCGTGGGTGAAACGAGCGCTGACCGGCGGGCGCGGCATGGGCTGCGCGGAAGCGGATCGCGGATCACGCGCCGCGATTCAGCAGCGCGTCCAGTGCCGCCATGTCGATCGGCTTGGTGAGGTGCGCCTCGAACCCCGACTCCGCCGACCGCCGTTGGTCATCCTTGGACCCGTAGCCGGTAATGGCTACCAGGCGGGTCTGGGCCGTGCCCGGTGTGCTGCGGAGCGCCCGAGCAACCGCCCACCCATCCATGCCGGGAAGACCGATGTCGCACAGCACCAGCGTGGGAGGCCGTTCGGTCGCCAGCGCGACGCCCTCGGTGCCCGAATGCGCCACCCGCACCTGGTGGCCGCACAACTCCAGGTACTCTCGCAGAGACTCGGCGGCGTCCACATTGTCTTCGATGATGAGGACCTGGTGGACCAGCGGCTCGACCTCGCGCTGGACGGCCGTGCTTGCGGAAGCAGCGGGACGCGACTCGCCTCCGGCATGGCTTTCCGGACGTCGAGCAAGCCGCATCGTTCGCGGCGGCGTGGTTACGTATACCGGCGCGATCAACGTTCGGCCCCCCCCTTGTCAGCCAACTGTCCGCCGGCAGTCGTCTCGCGCGGTGCGTGCCGGCCATGGTCCAGGAGAGGCAGCCGCACGCGGAATTCGCTGCCGTGTCCCAGCCCCTCGCTCCTTGCCTCGACGTCCCCGCCATGCAGCTCGACCAGGCGCTTGACCAGCGTCAGCCCGATCCCGAGACCGCCTTGAGATCGGTCCAGGCTGCAGTCGCTCTGGGCGAAGAGATCGAAGATGCTCGGCAAGAAGTCCGGAGCGATTCCCACTCCGCTGTCCCGCACCGTGATCTGAACCGTCGTGTCCTGCCGGCTGAGTTTCACCTCGATCCGTCCGTCGGCCGCAGTAAACTTCATCGCGTTCAGCAGCAGGTTGGACAGCACCTGCTCCAGGCGCAGCGCGTCGCCAAGCACCCACACCGGCTGCTGCGGAAGGTCCAGCACCAGGCGCGAGCTCCGCGTATCGCCGGCAGTACGGCAGCCATCCGCCGCGTGCGCCACCACCTCGACGAGGTCTATCTTGTCGGTCCGCAGCGTGATCTTCCCCTGTGTGATCCTGGAAACATCCAGCAGATCATCCAGGATGCGGGCCATCTGGGTCACCTTCCGCTCGATCAGGGCCTGCTGTTTCAATAGCACGGGATTGTCACCGCCCACACGGGCGATGATTCGAGCCGCGATCCCGATAGGAGTGAGCGGGTTTCGAAGCTCATGCGCGAGCATGGCGAGAAACTCGTCCTTTCGCCGATCCGCCAGCGCCAGCGCCTCCACGCGCTCCCGGAGCTCCCGCTGAAGGGCCTTCTGCAGCGTGATGTCTCGTGCAATCTTGGAGGCGCCGATAATCTGTCCCGCGGGTCCGCGCACCGGAGAGATGGTGACCGACACGTCGATCAGCCGGCCGTCTTTGCGGCGGCGGACCGTTTCGAAATGCTCGACGTGCTCGCCGCGGGAGATCCGCTCCAGGATGGAGGGCTCCTCGTCGGGTCGGTCCGTCGGAATCAGGAGCGTGATCGGCTGTCCGATCATTTCCCGGGCGGTATAGCCGAAGATCCGCTCGGCAGCCTGGTTCCAGCTGGTCACGACGCCGTCCAGGGTCTTGCTGACGATGGCATCATCCGAGGAGGTCACGATGGCGGCGAGGCGCTCCGTCCGCTCCTCCAGCAGCCGGCGCTCGGTGATATCCGTGCACACTCCCACGGCACGCCACCGATCCGCCCCGGCCTTTTCCAGGTGGATCACCTCGTAGAGCCAGTGGACGCTTCCGGTGCGGTCCACGCAGCGGAACTCCTGCGCGAAATCCGTCCGTTCCTCGTCCAGCGCGGTCCGAGCGTTCTGATCCCGACGGAGGAGGTCGTCGGCGGGGACGTGGCGCTCGAACGCCTCCTGGAAGTTTTCCGAAGGACCGATTTCGAGCGGCAGAAAGCGCCGTGCCCCCTCTCGATCAAACGGCTTCCAGTTCCAGCGCTGCGGCTGGCCAGGCTGCTGGCGCGGTTCCACCTGCGCCTGCCAGAGGAGACAATGCGCGTGCTCCATGGCGTAGCGCAGGTTCTCCTCGGCCTGCTTGCGCGCCGTGAGATCCAGCGCGACGGCGAGGGTCTCGCCCGAGCCGTTTAATACCTCCGCACTCCGAATCAGGACCGGCGTGTGGCTGCCGTCCTGCCGTCGCTGCTCCTTTTCGCCCGCGGGCACGGTGCCGTGCGGCTCCGGCGCCGGCCGGCCGTCGCCGGCCGGAAAGAGCGCCGATTGCTGAATCCGTCCCTGCGAAAGGTCTTCCGCAGTGTAGCCGACCATTTCCAGGAAGGCCGAGTTGGCATCCGTGACCCTTCCGGTCCGGTCCGCGAACATGACGCCGATCAGGTTGGAGTCCACGAGCCGCCGGAGCTTAGCCTCGCTGCGCTGGATTTCCTGGAGCAGCCGGGCGTTGTCGATCGCGGTACCCGCTCGGCGCCCCAGGTCTTCGGCCAGCTCGACCGTCTTTTCGTCGTAGTGGAAGCCGGACTCCGCGGAGATGAGGGTAAGCGCTCCCACCACCTGATCCCGTGCCATCAGCGGCACGATCACCAGTGAACTGAGTCCCAGCTCCCGAACGACCGCAAGGGCCTCCGGATCGGGGAGGCGCTGCGCGAGAAGTTCGTCCGGAACGTGCGCGTACAGCTCGCTCTTTCCGGTGCGCAGCACGTGGGGAAGCCCTGTGGAAGCACGTGGGTTGTAGGGGATTTTGTCACGCACGGAGCGCGCCCACTCCAGCTTTGCGGGATCCGCATGCGCGACGGCAACGGGGCGCGGCACGCCCGCGGCGTCTACCAGGTGGACGGTACACCAGTCGGCGAGCTTCGGCACCGCGAGCCGGGCCACGTGGTTCAAGGTGGTTTCATAGTCGAGGGAAGAGGAGAGCAGCTTGCTGGCTTCCGCCAGGAACGCCGCCCGCTGGTGTGCCTCGTCCGAGAGCGAGCGCAGCCGGCTTTGCTCCGCGCCCAGGAGAGCGGCGGAGAGTGCCCGCGACGCGAGATCCGCGAGGGCGACGGCGGCCTCGATCTCGGCGGCGTCATACCCGTGCGAGGTGCGGTAGTAACAGGTAATGGTAGCCGTGTGCTCGCCGAGGATCGTGAGGGGTACCGCCACGAGGGAGCGCACGCCCTCGGCGGCATAGGCCGCTGTGCGCCCGGTGGCTGCGGGCTCGCGCTGGACGTCGGGAAAGCACATCACTCCGGCGGGAAGCGCCGCTCCGTCGTGGGGAACGCGGCGCGGGTAGCTCGCGGACAGGCCGCGGTCCGCTGCGATACGCCAGTTCCCGTCGCCGTTCTTGCGCCATATGGCATGTGCATCCGCCGGACAGAGCCGTCGGGCAAGCTCCAGTATGGTTCCCAAGAGGGCGGTGTCTTCCGCTGAATCGAAATCGGGCGCTGAATCGAAACTGGGCATGATACGCGCTCACGTAGCCTCGCGGAGGACCCGTGCAGAATCCGGCAGGAGCCTCCAACATGGCAGGATACCAGAGTGCGCTTTCGCCGACCACATTTCAAGACACGGCCGGAGCGCGGCCGCGCGGCAGCCGGAATGGCGGTGTGTTCACCGAGGGCAGCTTCTGCGACTGCGCCTTGCAGGATCCGAATGTGCTCCCAGTGCGGCTCGAGGATGCGGCGGGCGCTCGGGGTGGGGGGCTCGCGCTGGACGGAGTCGTCGAGTTCCACCCGCGGCGGTTGGCGGGGTCGAGGCCGGTGGACGCGGCACCGTGAACCGCCGCGGCGTCTGACGGACGGATCACGGACGCCTCAACCCGGATCGGATGAGCGAGCGATCAGAAGCGCCCGGGTGGTCCGGCGCAGTACCCGTCCGGCCGGGGGCTGCCGGAGACCCGGCTTCGCGGGAAGGCGACCCGCTCCGAGCTCCTCGCCCGCGGAGCCTGGCAGCGCCGAGGGGAGCACCGGATCGGGACCCGCGCCGGTCCGTTTCAGGAGAAGCGGGACGGGAAGGAGTCGCGAAGGGTGGAGGGCATCCCGCGGAGAAACCGTGCTGAAGTAGCCGCGCGGCGCGCCAATGACCGCAACCAGCTCACCCTCCACGCCGTTTCCAGCAGCGGGAGTCCAACGGAGGTCCAGGATGGTGGTTTTCGAGGTTATCGGTGCCATCGTTGTCGCCGGCGTGCTCCTGCTCTGGATCCTCGCCAGGCTGACGCGCTCGCTCTGGATAGCGGCGTGGCGGCAGCTTCAGTCCGAGAATGCCGCGGCGGCGCGTCTTCACCGAATTCAGGAAGAAGCGGAAGTTCTGCGGCGCCGGAGCGACGCGGAGCTCGCAGCGGGCCGCGCCGCCGCGGAGCAGGAGCTGAACGCATCTCTCGGCGCCGGAGTGGAGCGCGTGCCGGGACAGAACGCTACCGAAGCGGCCGGGAGGGCTGCGGAATCATGCCAGGAAAATCCCGTCCCCCGTTCGTGATACGAAGAACACTTGCCGCGGCAGCGTTTCTGCTTGGCGCCGCGGTGGTTGCCTCCATCCTCTATTTCACCCGCTCCGAGTGGGTGGAGGCGGGCAGCGTGGGGGTCTGGTACGGCTACGGTGGGCTCGTGCGGAGTCATGTTGTTACGCCCCGCCGCGTCTGGATTCCGTGGGGAAGCCACCTGTACACTTATCCGACGACGCAGCAGCTCGCTCTCTACACGGACGACCCGCAGAGCGGCGAGGTGCGCGATGCCGACTCCATCCAGGTCACCACGAACGACAACATGAGCACTGCGTTCGATGTGGCCGTGTGGTACCACATTGAGCGCGGAGATGTCTTCCGGATCTTCGATAACTTTCGAGGCGTGGACATCAAGCAGATCCAGTCGAACTATCTTCGCCCCACCGTCAAGCGCGCGGTCCAGGACGTGGGCACCCAGTACAGCGCGATCGAACTCATGACCGGCGCCCGGAAGCAGGCGTCCGCCAGCCTGAGGGCACGGCTTGCGGACCTGGTGGGGCAGAAGGGAATCACCGTGGACTTTGCAGAGTTTGCGGGGGTTCACCCGAACGAGCAGACCAAAGGGAATACCCTGGCACGCGTCAACGCGCTGGTGGATCTCGGGATCTCGCGCACCGCCAACCAGAAGGCGAAGATCGAGCGCGACATCGCGATCACCAAAGCCAAGGCGGAGGCGCAAGCGCAAGCGCTCACCGCCCAGCAGGTCAAAGGAGAATCGATCGAGCTCCAGCGCCTGGAAGCGCAGATTGCCGCGACGAGAAAGTGGGACGGACAGGTCCCGCCGATCATGGTGCGACCCGGGCAGAGCGTCACCATCACGCCGGGGATGTTGGACGCCGGGCGTGACCGGCCGCAGGCCGGAGGAGGCCAGTGATGCACAGCTTTGCTCGAGGCCGGTACCGGAGCCGCGCGGCACTCCTGGCTCCGGCGGCGCTCCTGGTAGCCGCCACCTCCGGCTGCGCCACGACCATTCCTCCGGGACACGCCGCCATCATTTTTGACGCGAACAGCGGCATCAAGCAGCACCTGCTCCGCCCGCGCTTCGTCTGGACTAACCCGATCACCCAGCGACTGATCGTCTATCCCACCTCCATCACCACTGCCAGCTATGTCCGAGCGGCCAACGAGGGCGAGCGAAAAGGGGATGACAGTATCCAGGCGGTCACCCAGGAAGGGGCGATTCTGCCGCTCGACGTGAGCGTCACCTACCGTGTGCGGGGCGATGACGAGGGTCTCCGCACCGTCTTCGAACAGTTCGGCACCACGGACATCCACGTGATCCAGGAGGAGCACATCCGAACCGCGGCGCAGGTGGCCGTGAACGAGGTGACGGGCCGCGAAGGGATTTTCGACCTCATCTCCCGGGACCGGAACAAGCTCGGGCCCGCGGTGCGGGAGGAGATGAAGCCGTTCATGGACCGCTGGGGCTTCGTGCTGGATGACGTCTCCATCCGGGAGGTGCACCCGCAGAAAGAGATCACCGAGCGCATTGTGGCGCAGCAGAACGCGCGACAGGAGATGGAGCGGGCCAAAATCGCGCTGAAGCAGGCCGCTGTGGACGCGCAGACGACGATGGTGAATGCGCAGAAGACCGCGGAGCAGAACCGCCTGCTCTCCCAGCAGGGCAAACAGGCGCTGCTGCTGAAGAAGCTCGAGCTCTACCAGGAGTTTGTCAAGCGGTGGAACGGCCGCAGCCCCGTCATCGGCACCTCGCCGGTTCCGGATCCGGTTCCGTAGCCGCTTCTGCAGACCGCCGGCGCGGGGTCCCGCCAGTAGTCACCGGCGGGACCCCGGCTCCGAGCCTCAGCAGATCACGAGGAAGGGCCGCGTGCTGGCCGCGATCAGCTCTTCCCCGTGGTCGTCCTGCAGCAGGAGGAGGTGGACCCCTTTCTCCTTCGCGACCGTCCGGACCGCATCCAGACCGCCGCCGCGCAACTCAACGGTGGATCGCTTCCGCTGGCTCATAGCGCTGCCCCCTTCCGCCACCCGGTTTAGCCAGTCCGGCGCCCAGAGGTGAGCCGCCGTCCGCTTTTCCTCGTTCATCGGGCCACCTTTGCGCACTGAAGTGGGGATGCTGTGCCGGTGCCGGCGGCTCATGATAATCGGCGAAACCGGCGGTCCCAACTCCGTCTTCGGTGGAGCGCCGCACGCACGGCCGCGGCGCCGCACCCGCCGCGGCTCCTCGCGCTCCCTCTTTTCTGCTATGAATAGGGAGCATGAGAAAGGGTGAGAATTTCAAATGGCCATCAGCGACACCATCAAGAAGGGCGTGATCCGTGCGCCCCATCGCTCTCTCCTCCGGGCGACGGGTGTAGTTCAGTCCGAGAGCGACTTCGATAAGCCGTTCATCGCCGTAGCAAACTCCTTCGTCCAGATCGTCCCGGGCCACGCGCATCTGGATGTGGTCGGCAAGAAGGTGCGCGACGCGGTTCGAGCGGCGGGCGGGGTGCCGTTTGAGTTCAACACCATCGGAGTGGACGACGGCATTGCGATGGGCATCGA
>CAYQDT010000083.1:0-9022 GCA_964416225.1 uncultured bacterium | reverse complement strand
GCGGAGCGCGGCCCGGGCCGCTTCCACGTCCTTCTGGCTGCTGCGCACCTTTGCCTGGGCGGCGCGGATATTGGCCTGCGCGGAGCTCACATTGGCCTGCGCCGAACGAACCGACGCCTCGCCGGCGCTGACGTTGGCCTGGGCCGCCGCCACATTCGACTGGCTCGACTGGACGGCGGCCTGTACGGCCTTTACGTTCTCCTCCGCCGACCCGACGGAAGCCTTCGCCGCGTCCACGTCGGAGAGGCTCGCCTGGTAGCCGGCCTGCGCCTGTGCGATTCGCTGCTCGTAGGAGGAGATGGCCGCCTGTGCGGCGCGGACGTCCGCCAGCCGTGCTTCGTAGGTGGCACGCTTCTCGTCCGCTTCCTGGACGGAAACGGCGCCCTGCTGCGCGAGCTTCGCCCAGCGCTCGGTGGTCTTCTGCGCAATGTCCCGGTTCGTCTGGGCCTGTGCCAGCTCGGCCTGCTTTTGCGCCACGTCCTGCCGGGCCTGGGAGATGGCGGCCTCCTGCCGGACGGCGGCGGCGCGGAACTGGGCGAGGTTCGCCTCGGCTTTCTTCACCTCGCTCCGGGCCTGCGAAAGCGCCGCCTGCGACCGCGCGAGATCGCTCTTCGCCGTCATCAGCGTGGCCTGGGTGCGGGAAAGGTCGGCCCGAGAGCCCTCGAGAGCGGCTTCCTGGTGGGACAACTCCGCCCGGGCCTGCTGCACGGCGGCCTGGTTCTGCGCGAGCGCTGCCTGAGTCTGGCCCACGTTCGCCTCCGCCTTGGAAGCGTCCGCCTTCGCCTGAATGAGCTGCTGGTCCACCTCCGGCGACTCGATCTCCGCCAGGAGCTGACCGGCCTGCACCCGGGTGCCGATGTCGACGTAGCGGCGCTTCACATAACCGCTGGTCCGGGCGTTGATGGGGGTCTGCTCGGTGGCCTGGATATTCGCCGGGAGTTCGACATCCTCGCCACCGCTCGCGTGAATCGGGGTGACCACCAGCACGGTCGGAGCGCCGGTAGCGGCCTGGGTCTCCTCACGCAAAACCTGGTTGGCGTGGAGCCGCGGGAGCATTCCCATCGCGAAGAGGATGAGCGCAATCGCGATTACGGCCGCGATCACCACTCCGCCGCGCCCGCCCTTCCGCGGGACGCGCTTGCCGTTGGCCGGCGGCGTTCCGTTGGACTTAGGATGAAGAAGGGACACGTCGTCCCCTGTTTGGTGAACGCTCATCGGGCGGGTCCTTGAAAGAAAGCCGGTCGGGAATGGAAACCGGGGAGGCGGAACGGGGCGCGACCGAACCGGGAAGCGAGCGTGCTTGCATCCGGAATTACTTTAGTCCTGAAATACTCAAAACGGAACAGGCCGTTCAATTTTCAGTACAACCGCCCGATAACCACCGAACGGAAACAGGTCGGGCCCGGAAGCAACGTCGGGCCGGGAGGTGCTCCGGAGCCGGAGCACCTCCCGGCAGCACTCCGGGGCAAGGGGCGCCTGGTTCGAACGATGGAATGGTCGGATGACGCGCGGCGCGAATCTGCTGCGCGAAGTGCTTATTTCCGGAGGCGGCGCGGCGGCCCGCGTCGTCGCCCGTCCGGCGGAGGTGCGCCGGCGCAACCGCTCGCGGGAATCGGGCAGAGAGCGTGCGGGAAGGGCAGGTTTGGTGATCGGGTCGCTGTCGCGCCGTGGGTGCGGGGTCCCAGTCCGGCTCGGGAGCGCCTGGAGGGCAGGACACCGGGCCGGCCATCGCAGATCGACGATCCACGTGTGCCGGGTGGCTCCGGCGACTGGAAGCGGGGGGGCAGCGGCGGCCCGCTCTGCTCTCCCCCGAACACCGGCTTGCACGCCCGGATTGCCGCCGCCCGCAGCGCGGCTTTGGGGGTAGGCGGGCCCGTGCTCGGAAAATTTTTAGTAACCGGTTGTTGCTCGGATGTTACACACGTGTAAAAACTTGCTACAAAATCTTAATCTGTCTTTTAGCTGCCCGTGGACCGGACTATATCCACTCCAGAGCGCCCGCCGCCGGGGCGCGGATTCATCCTTTCCAGGAGACTCCTCATGAAACGACTTCCGCATCCTCTCGGTATCGGAGGTAGACGCAGTGCGTTCACCCTGATTGAGCTTCTGGTGGTTATCGCCATCATAGCGATCCTTGCTGCCATCCTCTTCCCGGTCTTCGCCCAGGCGCGCGAGGCGGCCCGTAAGACCCAGTGCCTCTCCAACGAGAAGAACCTCGGCACGGGGATCATGCTGTACGCGCAGGACTACGATGAAGCGGTCATCCCCTGGCTGGCGCCCAAGAGCTACGGCAGCCGCGCGCAGCGGCTCTGGACCGGGATCATCCAGCCATACATCAAGAACGGGGGCGGCTTCCCCGCGAACGGCGTGATGAAGTGCCCCTCCTACTCCGAGCAGGCGCTGAAGAACGGGGCGAACGACCCGAACTGCGACGGCCCGGGCGGCCTGGACCCGTACTTCCCCGCGCTGGAGATGTACGCGAACTACGGCATCGCCTTCGGGATGAGCTCACCGGTGGGAAGCGGTACGCCGACCGACCCCTACGCGCAGTACGCCGGTACCAACATCTACAACCCGAGCAAAGTCTTTGTCTGCACCCTGCCGATGGTGCTGCGGCCCTCGGAAACGGCCATCGTGTCGGACGGGGTGACGATGGTGGGCGGGGGTTACTTCCTGATCACCTTCGGCTGCGAGGCGGCGGCGATGCATAGCGGCGGCGGCGGCGGGAACTTCATCTTCCTGGACGGGCACGCCAAGTACATTCCGCGCAACGCGGAACGCTACCTCAAGCAGCGCTCGGACGGCAAGTGGTTCGAGCAGTACTTCACCTACAGCATGGAGTAGCCGCCCACCGGCGCGACAAGGAAACTAAGATGCCTTCCCGCACGATCCACCGAACTTCCGCGCTCCTCCTGGGGGCGGGGCTGCTCCTGCCCGTCCTCGCCGGCTGCGGCGGTCCGCCGGCCAGCGATCAGACCGGGGCCTCGGGCGGCGCGGTCTATTACACGGGGCCGAAGGAGCCGAAGGGCGGCGGCGCGCCCGTCTCCGACACCCCTGGAGGTGCCGCTCCGGCGGCGCCGGCCACCGCGGCGCCGGCCACCTCCTACGCGCCTCCGGCCGCCTACCAGACAACGGCACCTCCGCCGGCCGGCATGGGCGGGGTGCCGCCTCCCACCAACATGGGCGGCTACGGAGCCACCGAGCCGCCCCTCACCCGGCAGCAGGCGCATCACATGCCGGCGGAGTAGCGCTCTCGTTTTCTTCGCATGAAGAACCCTGGCCCTCCCTTCGGGGAGGGCCTTTTTGCTGGGCGCAGTATCCGGACGGCGCCCATCGGGAACAAAACGAGGAAACTCCCGTCCGGCCGGCGTGAACGCCGAAGACCAGGCGGGAGCTTTGCAAGCGTGCTCGCCGAGCGAACCCTCTCCGGGGGTGATTCGACGGCGCGAGCCGAGCCGTCGGACCGGTGCTACCAGGGCGCTACCAGCGGTGGTGATCGCGATGGTAGTCGCGGTCGTAATCCCGCGAGTAGCGATCGCCGTAATACCCGCCGCGATAGCCGCCGTAATAGCCCCGGTCGCGGTAGCCGTAGCCGCCGTAGCCCCACTCATCGCGGTGGCGGTCCCGCTCCGCGTCTTTCCACTGGCTGTAGCTGTAGAGGGTGCCCGCCGCGCCGACGCCGGCAATGAGCGGGTCCCGCTTCAAGGCGCCGTAGGCGGTCACCGCCCCCAGGCCGTAGGTGAGACCTCGGAAGGTGTCCTCCCGGTTCCGGTCGGAGCGGTAGTCATGCCGGCGGTAGCGATCGTGCGCGGAGGCCGGCAGCGCCGAGACTCCGAGCGCGCCCAGTGAGAGCACTGCGGCCGTGAGAGCCGCGGGAATTCGCAGTTTCATAGGAGGCTTCCCAGGTAGCTTGAGAGTCCGCACCGCGCGGCGCATTTCCGCGTGCACCGGCGGTGCGGGGACCCGTTTCACTTCTTCCACCTACCAGACCCTCGCTTCCACCGGAGGTTCCCGAAAAAGTTCCCGCCCAGGAAAGCGCCCCGGCGGTGCGGAACGGCTGGTCGGACCCTGCACTTTCCCGCCCGCAAGCTCGGATACCGGCCGGCCGCTGGACGGGTCACGGGCCGGCTTCCCGCCGGTTCCCGCGGCGGAAACGGGTCTGGCCGGGGCAGATGGGGCGGCGGGAGCGCGACGGCGACTATCCGGAGCGCGACCGGTCCCGAGGAGAGACGATTGATGAACACAGCTCGATCCGGCGCGAGAACGGCGGTGGCCGTCCTGGGGCTCCTGGCACCCATCGCACTGGCGGCGCCCGCGGCGGCGGGGCCGCAGCCGGCTGCCGCGGGGGTGGAGCGTCCCTACCTGGAGATTCCCGGGGAGCGGGGACCGGGCCGGGGGAAGACGGTGGTCCTCATCTGTGGGGACGAGGAGTACCGCTCCGAAGAGGTGCTCCCGGAGCTGGCGCGCATCCTTGCCCACCGGCATGGCTTCCACTGCATCGTCCTCTTCGCCATCGACCCGAAGAGTGGGACCATCAACCCGAACGTGAACAGCAACATCCCCGGCCTGGAGCAGCTCGACCACGCCGACCTCATGCTGCTCTTCGTGCGGTGGCGCAGCCTCCCGGACGAGCAGATGCGCCACATCGTGGAGTACCTCGAGAGCGGCCGCCCCGTGGTCGGCATCCGCACCGCCACGCACGCGTTCAAGCTTTCCGGCGGACCGTACGCCCGGTGGGACTGGGCGAGCAAGGCGCCGGGGTGGGAGGGCGGCTTCGGGCGGCAGGTCCTGGGGGAAACCTGGGTCGCGCACCATGGCGCTCACGGCAAGGAAGGCACCCGCGGGATCATCGCGCCCGGACAGGAAGCGAATCCGATCGTCCGGGGGATCCAGCCCGGCTCGATCTTCGGAAAGACGGACGTCTACGAGGTCCGGCTGCCACTCCCGGGTGACAGCACGCCCGTGGTGCTGGGTGAGGTCACCGAGACGCTGGAGCCGAACTCTCCGCCCGTCTCCGCGAAGAACCACCCGATGATGCCGATCGCGTGGACGCGCACCTACGCCGGTCCGGCGGGACGGCGGGCACGGGTCTTCACCAGCACGATCGGCGCCGCCACGGACTTCGCCTACGAAGGGACCCGCCGGCTGCTGGTGAATGGCGTCTACTGGGCTCTCGGCCTGGAGAGCAGGATCCCCGCGGTCTCCGATGTCCGGTTCGTCCAACCGTTCGCCGCGTCCATGTACGGCGACCGCAAGTCGGAGGAGTATCAGCCCGGTCTCCGCCCCGCCCAACTCCCCCGCTGACCCGAATTTTCACCAGGGAGACACGGAGAGGAGATGGAGAGGAGACGGAGAGGAGACGGAGAGGAGACGGAGAGGAGCGCCGGGAAGGCGTGGGACGCGGCGGTTCCCGAACTCAGGAAGCGTCCGCCGCACGCTGCCCGGTGCAGCTCGGTGCGAACGCTCCCGGATCAATAGGGCCCGCGGATCCGGCCGGCAACTTCCCGCTCATACAGCTCGCGGAGGCGCCGGTGGAGCTCTGGGGAGAGCGGCGGCAGCTCGGACGCGCGAGCGTTGGCGCGCGCCTGCTCCGGATTCCGGGCGCCGGGGATGACCACGCTCACGGCCGGAAAATCAAGGCACCAGCGGAGCGCAAGCTGGGCCATCGTCATCCCCTCCGGAACCAGCGGCTTGATCTCGTCGGCGAGGCGCACGCCATCCTCGAATGGGAGGCCGGCAAAGGTCTCGCCGACGTTGAACGCCTCCCCGTTGCGGTTGAAGCTGCGGTGATCATCCGCGGCGAAGCGGGTCGCGAGGCTGAGCTTGCCGGAGAGCAGACCGCTCGCCAGCGGCAGGCGGACGATGATCGCCACTCCCTTTTCCAGCGCGGGCTGGAACAGCGTGTCGATCGGCTTCTGCCGGAAGATGTTGAAGATGATCTGGAGCGAGGTAAGGCCTTCCTGGGCCAGGCAGATCTCCGCCTCTTCCATCGATTCCACGCTGGCGCCCCAGTAGCGCACTTTACCCTCCCGCCGGAGCGTGCGGAGCGACTCGAATACCTCACCCCGGCGCAGCACGTCGGTGGGCACGCAGTGGAGCTGGACCAGGTCCAGCTCCGGAGCGCCCAGGCGCCGCAGGGAAGCTTCCACGTGGGCCCGCATGGCCGCCGGGGTGAAATTCCCCGGCCATCCGGGGTCGGACCAGCGCCCCAGTTTGGTCGCGACGAAGAGCGGCTCCCGCCACGCCTCTCGGAACCGGCGGATCAGGCTCTCGCTCCGCCCCTCACCGTACACATCCGCCGTATCGAAGAAGTTGACCCCGCTCTCCGCAGCCGCGCGGAGGGTCTCCAGGGCGGTCGCCTCGTCCACATCGCCCCAACTGCCGCCGATCTGCCAGCAGCCCAGACCCACCTCACCCGCCGCAAGCCCGGTCCCATCGAATTGCCGCGTCTGCATGCCCCACTCCTCTATGTCCGGCAGGAAGGGCGCTCCGGCCCCGTTCCCCTCTCTATTATGGAGAGCGGACGGGGCGAGGGGTCGGAGTCGGTGAGCGTGCGGTGACGCGGACGCAGGATGCCGCGTGATCGCCGGCTCGACCCGGACGGGGTCAAGCCGGAGCGCAGAAGAAGGGAGCGCAGAAGAAGGAAGCGCAGAAGAAGGAAGCGCAGACGTACGGGCAGCGCCGAACCCACGCCTCCGCCTCACATGGCGACGCCGGCCGCGTCGCATGGCGGAGCGGGGCGGGTCCATTCGGGCACGCCGGCGCGCCCGGCCTCGCCCGGGCTCCAGTTCACGCTCGCGGGGGGAGTACAGAACACCTCATGCCAGAAGGAAGCCTGCCAGGTTGAGCGCCACGCCCAGAAGCGGATCCGGCCTCCCTCCCGGCGCGCGCGGTACCACGTGGTGCCGTCCGTTCCCGTAACGATGGCCTCGCCCTGCTGTTCGGCGTAGCCGTGAGCTTCCTCGAGCGTCATGTCGCCTGCTCCCCGGTCACCGGGCCCGCCCCCAAGCTGGAGGCTGGCGGTTGAGTGATCCTTCCTATCATGCGCCTCATCGGGCGCTCGGACAGTGGTGTACTCCACAAGCGGGAAGTGCCGTGGCCCACGGAGCCGTGCAGCACGGAGAGTCAGCCGCCGGAAGGATTCCGCTCCTCCGGGTCCCCGCGTCAGAACTGCCCGGACGGCGCCATCAGGAGGGCGAGAAAAGCCTCGCCGCTCTCCTGGAGCGTCTCGATCTCCACCGCGAACTGCGCCTGCCGGGCGTTGAGACGGACGATCCGCCCGCGCGCGTGAATCTCACCGTTCGGCACGTAGAGGGTCAGATCGCACGGACCGGGAGCCGCCGGCATCGCGGTGAGGGCCTGGATCAGCAATCCGGAGTAGGCGAGGTTCTCAGTATAGCCTTCGGAGATTCGGTCTCCGTACCGGACGCTCACCGGCACGCAGAGCGTGACACGCGGGTGTCGCCGGCGCTCCTTCACGGATGCCGCCGCGGCGGAAGGGTTGACCTGGGACGCCATGCTGCTAACTACCTTTCGAGCTCCATCGGGACCCGGATATTATCGGGCGCGGAAGATGGATCCCAAGGGTAGATGCCGCTCCGGTCTGCGCCGATGAACAACTTTGGATGGAAAGATGGATCATCCTTAAGTTGGATTCGGCGCAGACTCGGCGGGCAGCCAGCGCGGGACCGTCGGACCTGCGACGGCGATGGAGACTGTGGGTGAGCGTCAGCGGGGCGAAAGCGAGGATTCCCGCTCCGGCGAGTCGGAGGCCGAGAAGGGCCCGCTCCCGGCGGCCGCTCTCAGCCGGCGGCGGAGATGCTCGACGCCGTGCCGCAGCAGCGAGCGGACCGTTGCCGGCTGGATCCCCAGATCGGCGGCGATCTCATCGAAGCCCCGGCCCTCGTAGTAGCGCGCGATCACGACCACCTTCTGGCGGTGCGGGAGCGTGGCAATCGCCGCGGGAAGCGCTTCCACCGCCTCCCGCATCCAGAGGGCCCGATCCCACTCGCGGGTGAGGTCTCCCGTGGAGCCGCCGAAATCATCCCCCAGCTCCGGCAGAATCGCGACCTCCCGGCGGTGGTGGCGCCACTGCGCCCGCATATAGGAGTAGACGGCTCCCGGCAGGACGCGGACCAGATACGCGCGGAGCGGGACGCCGATCAGCGGATCGTAGGCGTCCAGGAGCGTGCAGAAGCGGTAATAGATCTCGTTGGTGAGGTCCTGGCGCAGATCGGAGCTGGTGCCGTACCGGCGGATCAACCGGCGTACCAGCGGCTGCAGCTCCGCATACAGCGCTTCGCGGTCGACGTATGCCACGAGCGAGGCACCCGTTCCGCGCGGTGCGGCAGCGATGGTACGCCTTTGAGCGGGGCGGCAAGTGGAAGTGTCGTCTGTTAGAGCGAAACTCTCGTCTGGTAGAATAGTGTCTCTAGACATCGAAGGGTGGGAGTATCAGGAAGTGCGGGCGCCCTGCCGGGCGCTCGCCTGGAGCGTGAGGGGATCGCTGCCCCCTGGCATCGCACATGATTGCCCGAATTCCAATCTGTGGAAGGCACCATACGTAGACTATAAACCAAATAATGATATAATTTCAACTATCTAATTACGCGTTTTTGATACGGCGCGGCGCGGGGTCGCGCGGCGGCCGGGGACGATTGCTGCCGGCGCCGGAACCGGACAAGCGCGCCGGTTCCTTCGTCGGAAAGGGGCAGGTCTCCGGCCTCGGGTGCGGGAACGAACCGAAGTGCCCGCTACCGAGGGCGGCATGCCGGGGAAGGCCGCGGTGGCACCTTCCCTCCCTTTCCACCGCTGCACCGCGTTTGATGCTCTCCCGAAACGAAGAAGCCAGGCTGGAAGACTCGGTCCGGCGCGCCGCACAGCTTGCCGTGAACGGAGAGGTGTTCGCCGGCGCCGCAGTGCTCCACGCGGCCATGCAGCGGGTGCAGGCCGCACTCCGCGCGGGCGACCCCCGGGCTCCGGAGCTGCTGCGGCGCTACGGCGAAGCCCTTCGGGATTATCT
>CAYQDT010000082.1:792-9045 GCA_964416225.1 uncultured bacterium | reverse complement strand
GCGGCCGCTTACCAGCCGGCCGCGGCTCCGAGCGGCGCGCCCGCCGGCGCGGCCCCGGCGGACACCGGTGCGTCCGGAACAGTCCAGCCGCCGGCCGACAACCTCGGCACGCCGCCGCCGCCGTCGATGAGCGGCAGCGGCTCGGGGGGCGCCTCCGTCAGCACCACGAACGCAACTCCCGCCGTCGCCGGGGCACCCGTGATGCCGGACGCGAAGGGGAGTTACCAGCCGGCCGATCAGGGCTCCCCCTTCCGGCGGCAGCCGGACGGCCAGGTGATCGACCTCCGGGACCCGCCGGGCAAGTACTGATCCGGGTCGACCCGGGAGCCCGCCTCGCGAGCCGCCCCTAGCGGCCGGACGGCTGGGAGCGGGCGGAGCGCGCTGCGTCTCCGCCCGCTCCCGCCGCTTCGGCCGCCGCCCCATTTTGACTTCGACTTCCGGCCGTAAGATATAATAGCCCCGCCCGGAGCCAGGCCCGCCTTACAGCACCGAAGTGTCGGTTGCTGCCGGGCGGACGGGCTCTTCATGCCTCACGATCTGAAAACCATTCCCATCGGTATCCTGGGCTGCGGCGTGGTCGGCTCCGGCACGATCCGCACCCTCCAGGAGAACCGCGAAGCCATCGAGCGGCAGCTTCACGCGCGCCTGGAAGTGAAGAAGGTCTGCGTCCGCAACCTTTCCAAGCCGCGGGACGTGGACGTTCCCCGCGCGCTCTTCACCGACAATCCCGCCGAAGTCCTGGAGGACCCGGAGATCCAGATCGTGGCGGAGCTGATCGGCGGGATCCAGCCGGCGGGCGACTATATCCTCCGTGCCCTCCAGAACGGCAAGCACGTCGTCACCGCGAACAAGGAGCTGATCGCGAAAGGCGGCCACCACCTGCTGGTCGAAGCGGCGGAGCGCGGCCGGGACTTCTTCTTCGAGGGCGCGGTGGCGGGAGGCATCCCGATCATCCGCGCGATGAAGGTCTCCCTGGCCGCTAACCGGATCCAGAAGGTGATGGGGATCGTCAACGGGACGACCAACTACATCCTCACCCAGATGGCGCAGAACGGGCTCGACTTCGAGGTCGCCCTGAAGGAAGCGCAGGCGAAGGGCTACGCCGAAGCCGACCCGACCGACGACGTGGATGGGTATGACGCCGCCTACAAGCTCGCCATCCTCGCCAGCATCGCGTTCCAGAGCCGGGTGCACCTGGAGACGATCTACCACGAGGGCATCCGCAAGATCTCGGACCGGGACATTGCCTACGCGAAGGACCTCGGCTACGTGATCAAGCTGGTGGCCATCGCGAAGGAAGGCGAGACGCAGCAGGAGGTGCGCGTCCACCCGGCAATGCTCCCACTGAGCCACCCCCTTGCCTCCGTGAACGACGTGTTCAACGCCGTCTTTGTCCGCGGCAACGCGGTGGGAGACGTGATGTTCTACGGCCGCGGCGCCGGCTCCCTCCCCACGGGCAGCTCCGTGGCGGCGGACCTGATGGAGGTGGCGCGCGGTATCCTCCACGGCGGCTCGGGCCGCATCGCCTGCACCTGCTTCCACGAGAAGCCCATCCTGCCCGTGGAAGATGTCCTGACCCACTACTACGTGCGGATCGAGACGGAAGACCGCCCCGGCGTCATTGCCGCCATCGCCGGCGCGTTCGCGGAGCATGGCGTCTCCCTGGAGAAGATCCTCCAGAAGCAGAGCGACGGGGAGCACGCCGAGATCGTCTGGATCACCCACCGCACGCGCGAAGGCGACCTGCGCGGCGCCCTGCAGAGGATCGAACAACTGCCCGTGGTGCGCGGCATCCGCAACTGGATCCGGGTGGAAGAGGAGTAGCACCGTGCCCGTTTCCGCCCCGGCCCGCTCCTGGCCCGGCCTGATCGAAGCTTATCGCCCGCACCTTCCCGTACCGGCGGATGCACGCGTGGTGACGCTCCACGAGGGCAACACGCCGCTGATCCCCGCGCCCCGCCTGGCGCGGGCCATCACCGGCGGCGATACCTTTCGCCTCTACCTGAAGTACGAGGGCCTGAACCCGACGGGCTCCTTCAAGGACCGCGGGATGACCACGGCGATCACGCTGGCGGTCCACCGCGGCGCCGAAGCCGTGATCTGCGCCTCCACCGGCAATACGTCCGCTTCCGCGGCCGCCTACGCCGCCCGGGCGGGCATCCGCTGCGCCGTCCTGCTGCCGTACGGGATGACCGCTCTCGGCAAGCTGAGCCAGGCGCTGGTCCACGGCGCGCGGGTGGTGGCGATCCACGGCAACTTCGACGACGCCCTTCGCCTGGTGCGGGAGGTTTCCGAGACGCGACCGGTGGCGCTGGTGAACAGCGTGAACCCGGACCGGATCGAGGGCCAGAAGACCGCCTCCTTCGAGATCTGCGACGCCCTGGGGGACGCGCCCCACTTTCAATGCATGCCGGTCGGCAACGCCGGAAACATCACGGCCTACTGGAAGGGATACCGCGAGTACCAGAGCGCGGGCCGCTCCCGCCGGCTCCCCCGGATGCTCGGCTTCCAGGCGGCGGGAGCCGCACCGATCGTGCGGGGGGAGCCCGTGGAGAAGCCGGAGACGGTGGCCACCGCCATCCGCATCGGCAACCCGGCGAGCTGGCGCTCGGCGGTCGCCGCCCGGGACGAGAGCGGCGGCGACATCCAGGCGGTCTCGGACGCGGAGATCCTGCGGGCGTACCGTCTCCTCGCGGAAAGCGAGGGGGTGTTCTGCGAGCCGGCTTCCGCGGCCTCCGTGGCAGGCTTCCGCCAGCTCTGGGACGCGGGCTACTTCCGCGAGGTGCCGGAAGAGGAGCGCGAGGTGGTCTGCATCCTCACCGGCCACGGCCTGAAAGATCCCAATACCGCACTCCATGCGATCAAGGAGCCCGCGCCGGTCCCCGCCACCCTGGACGCGGTCCTCGCGGAGATCGGTTTGTAATCCCTGTGATCGGGCGCGCGCCCGAAACATTGTTCCGTTAACGAGGAATCATCCAGTGAGCGCAAGCAAGAACGTGGTGCTGCAGACCGAGATCCCGGGCCTGAAGCCGTTCATCCGCGGGAAAGTCCGCGACGTCTACGATCTCGGCGAGAACCTGCTGATCATCGCCACCGACCGCCTCTCCGCGTTCGACGTGGTCCTGCCGACCGGCATTCCGGACAAGGGCGCCGTGCTTACCCAGATCTCCGCCTTCTGGTTCGACCAGACGCGGGAGCTCTGCCCGAACCACATGCTCTCCACGGAGGTGGCGGTGATTCGGGAGGCGCTCCGCGCGGCGGGAGCGGGCGAGGTTCCGGACGCATATGTCACCGGCCGGGCGATGCTGGTGCGCAAGGTCCAGACGCTGCCGGTGGAGTGCGTGGTCCGGGGCTACCTGGAGGGCAGCGGCTGGAAGGAGTATCAGAAGAGCCGCTCCGTCTGCGGCATCTCGCTGCCGGAGGGGCTCCAGCAGGGCTCCCGCCTGCCGGAGCCGATCTTCACGCCCTCCACCAAGGCGCACACCGGCCATGACGAAAACATCACCCACGAGCAGCTTTCCCGGATCCTTCCGGCGGATCAGATGCAGCGCTGCATCGAGCTGAGCCTGGCGGTGTACAACCGCGCGGCGGAGTTCGCCCGGGAGCGCGGCGTGATCATCGCGGACACGAAGTTCGAGTTCGGCGTGCAAGACGGCCAGGTGATCATGATCGACGAGTGCCTGACGCCGGACTCCTCCCGGTTCTGGGACGCTCGCGGCCACCGGCCGGGCGGCCCGCAGCCCAGCTACGACAAGCAGTTCGTGCGCGACTACCTGGACAGCGTCGGCTGGAACCACGAGCCCCCGGCTCCGGCCCTTCCGGAAGAGGTGGTCGGGAAGACCACCGAGAAGTACCGGGAGATCTACCGGATCATCACCGGCCGCGAGCTGTAAGCCGGGCCGCCGCGGAAAGCACCGGGCCTTCGCGGGCCGCCGGACGCGCTCGGCGTCCGGCGGCCCGCTCCACGTACGGGCGGGGACCGCCTCGCGCCGTGCCCGCCGCGGCTCCTCTGCACGGACCCGCGCCGCAGCGGTTAAAACCATCCTATGAAATATGTGATGGTGATCCTGGACGGGGCGGCGGACCGGCCCCTCAAGGCGCTGGAAGAGAAGACCCCGCTCATGGCCGCGGCGGGGGAGCATTTCAAGGCGATGGCCCGCAAGGCGCGGATCGGGGCGGTGCAGACGCTTCCGCCGGACTGGACGGGAGACCCGGAGGCCGCGCTCCTCTCGCTCTTCGGCTACCGGCCGGAACAGTTCACCGGGCGCGGGCCGCTGGACGCCGCCGCGCTTCAGGTGGACCTGGACCGGAGCGACGTGGCCTTCCGGCTGCACCTGGTCCACGCGGACGGCGAGCGCCTGCTGGACCCCGCCGCGGGCGGTCTGCCGAAGGAGGAGGGCCGGGAACTGGCGCGCCACCTGCAGAACACGCTCCGGATCCGCACGATGCAGTTCTTCCCGGCCGCCGGCTCCCGGCACGTGCTGGTCTGGCGGGACGGCCCGGACGGGATCCACTGCACCCCGCCCCATGCCGCCGCCGGAGAGCCGCTCCGCACCCACTTCCCCACCGGCGACCGCGCCGAACAGCTCGTCGGCATCATGTGGGACAGCGCCGAAGTTCTGGAGGGGCACCCGATCAACAAGCGGCGGCGGGACAAGGGCCAGCCGACGGCCGATATGATCTGGCCATGGTCGCCGGGCCGGATGCCGCAGCTCGAGGGCTTCGGCGTGCGGCATGGGATCGGCGGCGCCTGCGTGGCGGGGACGGCGATGGTCCAGGGCCTGGCGCGGCTGACCGGACTCCGCGTGCTGGACGTTCCCGGCGCCACGGGCAGCCTGGACACCGACTATGCGATGAAGGCCCGGGCCGCCATCACCGCCCTGAACGACTACCACTTCTGCCTGGTCCACCTCGAAGCCCCGAACGAAGCCAGCCTGGCCGGAGACTGGGAAGCGAAGGTCGACGCCCTCCGGCGAATCGACGAGCGGTTCTTCGGAACCCTGCTGGACCGCATCGGGCTCCTCGACAACTTCCGGATCCTGGTGGTCCCGGACCATGCCACGTACGTGGAGGAGCGGAAGGGAGGGCCCGGCTGGATGCCGTTCATGCTCACCGGCAACCAGGAGAAGCCGCAGACTCGCGGCATCCTGCCGTTCGACGAGCGGGCCGTCGAGGAAGCGGAGTGGCGCCTCGATCACGGGGGAGAGCTGCTCGACCAGCTGTTTTCCTGACGCCGGCGCCTCGGGCGGGCACGGGCCCCGGTGGTGCCGCCGCGCCGATTCCGGATAAAGTAACGACAGTTTTGACCAGGACACGGGGAGGAGAGCGGAGCGGAATGCGAAGCCATCGCGGACACGTCCATGCCGGCTCGATGACCGGACGCCGCCTGCAGCTGGCGATCGCCCTTACGTTCCTGTTCGTCCTCGGCGAGGGCGCGGCGGGCTGGCTGTCACACAGCCTGGCGCTCCAGTCGGACGCCTGGCACAACCTCTCCGACGCCCTGGCGCTCATCTTCTCCGCCTGGGCCATCGGCATCGCGCGGAAGCCGTCCGACTCGCGGCGCACCTTCGGCTACCACCGGGTGGGCATCCTCGTCGCCCTGGTCAACGCGGCGGTACTGGCCGTGATCGCGGTGGGCATTTTCTGGGAGGCGCTCCAGCGCTTCTTCCGGCCGGAGCCGGTCCAGAGCGGAACGATGATCGTCGTCGCGCTGGCAGCCGTCTTCCTGAACACGCTGATCAGCGTCTGGCTCCATGCGGACGCCAAGAACGATCTGAACGTCCGGAGCGCCTACCTCCACATGGTCGGGGACGCAATCTCCGGCGTCGGCGTGGTGCTCGCCGGAATCCTGGTGGCCGTAACCCGCGCCCCGGTCTGGGACCCCGTGGTCTCCGTCCTGATTGCCGGATTGATCCTCTGGAGCTCCTGGGGAATCCTTGTCGAGGCGGTGGACGTGCTCCTGGAAGCGGCGCCGGCCGGCATGGACGTGCGCGCGGTGCAGTCCGCGATTCACAGCGTCCCCGGCGTGCTGAGCGTGCATGACCTGCACGTCTGGACCGTGGCCTCGGGCATCCACGCCTGCAGCTGCCACATCCTGGTGGCGGAGGGGAGCATCCGCAGCGGCGAGCAGCTCCTCCGGCAGGTGCGCGAGCACCTCTCCGAGCGCTTCCGCATCTCCCATACCACCGTGCAGGTGGAGGTGGAAGGCTGCCCGGAGGACGACCTCCACTGCACCATGCAGGCGCTCCACCACGACCACGACGACCACCCGGGCCACGACCACCCGGGCCACGACTACCCGGCCCACGACTACCCGGCCCACGACCACGGGCACTCCCACGACCACGGGCACTCCCACACGGGCGGTCATTCCCACGACCGGGGGCACCACCACTAGCCGGGCCACGCAGGTTCGCCGAGAGCGGGCCCCGAACGTCGAGCATGGCGGCGCTGGGGCGCCGCCCCGGTGACCCGCGCGTCTCCGCGGCCGTACTCCGCAGCATACCCGCACGCGGAGTACGGAACGCGGACCGTGGGAAGTGAGACACCGGACGCGCACGACCCGGAGTCCGTATGTCTCGCCTGATCCGCCTCCTGCTGCTCTTCGGCGCCTTCCTGAGCGCGGGCGCGCTGGCCGTCCGGGCCGCGGAGCCCTCCGCCCCCCGGCGCCCCAACATCCTCTTCATCCTGGCGGATGACCTGGGGTACGGCGACCTCGGCTCGTATGGGCAGAAGGAGATCCGGACCCCCGTCCTCGACCGCCTCGCGGCGGAGGGCACGCGGTTCACGGACTTCTACGCCGGCTGCACGGTGTGCGCGCCGTCCCGCTGCGCCCTGATGACCGGTTTCCACACCGGGCACGCGGTGATCCGGGGCAACCGGAGCCCGGAGATCGCGCTCCGGCCGGAAGACCGCAGCCTCGGAGAGGTGCTGAAGGCCGCCGGATACGCCACCGCGATCATCGGAAAATGGGGAGTGGGTCCGGAAGGCTCCACGGGGACGCCGCTGAAGAAGGGCTTCGACCACTTCTTCGGTTATTACACGCAGCAGCAGGCGCACAACTACTACCCGGCGCGGATCTGGCGGGACGAACAGCCGTACCCGCTGCGGAACCTCGTGGAGAAGGGCGTCTCCTCGAACAAGCTGGACTACGTCCCGGACCTCTGCACGGCCGACGCGCTCCGCTTCATCGACGCGCACCAGCGGGAGCCGTTCTTCCTCTACCTGCCGTACACGCTGCCGCACGCCAACAACGAGGCCCGGGGGCAGGGGATGGAGGTCCCGAGCGACGCGCCGTACTCCGACCGTCCGTGGCCGCAGCCCCAGAAGAACCAGGCCGCGATGATCACCCGCCTGGACGGCTACGTCGGCCAGGTGCTCCAGCGCCTCCGCGAGCGGGGCCTGGAGCGGAATACCCTGGTCCTGTTCAGCAGCGACAACGGCCCGCACCATGAGGGCGGCGGCGATCCGGAGTTCTTCCACAGCCGCGGCCCGCTCCGGGGCATCAAGCGGGATCTCTACGAGGGCGGAATCCGGGTGCCGCTCCTGGCGAAGTGGCCGGGCCACGTCCCCGCCGGAGCGGCGAGTGCTGCGCCGTGGACCTTCTGGGACGTGCTCCCGACCCTCGCGGAGGTTGCCGGCGCGGCCGCCCCGCCCGGAATCGACGGCGTGAGCATGGTTCCGGGTCTCGTGGCGCGGGGGGCGGCGGACCGCAAGCGCGCGCCCCACCCGCCGCTCTACTGGGAGTTCCACGAGCGGGGCTTCGACCAGGCGGTGCGGATGGGCGACTGGAAGTACCTCCGGATGCAGCGTCCGGCCGGCACCCGGGTGGAGCTCTACAACCTGCGAGAAGATCTCGGCGAGACGCGAGACGTGGCGCGGGAGCAGCCGGAAGTGATCGCCCGAATGGAGGCGTTTCTGAAGACGGCGCGCACGGACTCGCCGTACTGGCCGGTGCCGCGGGAATAACGCCGCGCCACTCGGCGGGCTCCCCGCACCGGAACTCAGCTCCGACCGCGTCGCTGGGAAGAGGGGTGCGTGATGAACCCTCGGTGGATCTTCTGGCTCGCGTGCTTCGCCTGCGCCGCGGCGTTCACATACTTCTGGGTGCGCTCGGATGGTCGATCGGGGCCGCCGCGGCGCGCATCCTGGCCGCTGCCGCTCACGGGCCGGTGGCTGCGCTATCTGCTGCTGTTTCCGGTGTGGCTCCTCATCGCGGCATTTACACTGTGCCTGACGCTCCCGACCCACTTC
>CAYQDT010000082.1:0-782 GCA_964416225.1 uncultured bacterium | reverse complement strand
TTGGGCAGCCGGGGCTGGCGAGGGCGCGGCGGCTCGCACAGCGCTCGGCCCGCAAGGCGGCACGGCTCTCTGCCCGCGGCCGATCTCCTTCTGCGCCAGCCAGCCGAGACGTGGCGCGACGCCTCTTCCAGGGATCGCCGAGACCGTGAGCCCCGGCCGCCCGGCACGAGGCGCAGGCGCGGACGCAGTCGTGGGACCGCGGCCCTCTCCGTCCGGCACGCTGCGGCTCCGGGGATGCTGCGGCGATTTTTCGGGTAGTCCGCGGTGGTTCGGGCGGAAGTTACCTCTTCCCACACCCGGAGCCACCTGCTATAATCCCTCTCGCAAACCCGCACCGGGTGCGCCGACATAGCTCAGTCGGTAGAGCAGCTGTTTCGTAAACAGCAGGTCATCGGTTCGAGTCCGATTGTCGGCTACCGCCAAATAGGCACGAAAAGAGGCCCCGGCCGGGGCCTCTTTTCTCGTCTGGAGCACTCCGAGTCCTCAGCGAGTCCTCCGATTTCGCCGTCCGAATAGTTAGCCGGCCCTGGCCTGAAATGCCCCTGGCCGTCGAATGAGGAGGCGCCGGCGGGCGGCCGACCCGGCTTGTGACCCGCACCCCCGCAATCCGATTGAGGGTACCTCCGGGCGTCCGCGAAAGTAGCCTTCGCAGGTGGGGGTGGCCATGCCTGGTAAACGCGACCACGGCCTGCGCCCCGCTGGACGACCGCGCCTCATGGTGCAAGGCTCCTGACGAAAAGCCCGCTCCAGAGCGCTCGGAAGCAGGCCTGCCGGATTGCTGC
>CAYQDT010000081.1:3656-9080 GCA_964416225.1 uncultured bacterium | reverse complement strand
GTCGTTTCGGGAACATAGCACCGTCGGTTCCCATCCGGAGAGCGTGCGCAGCGCCGCGGACGCCGCGGTGCGGGAGTTGGGCTGGACGGAGCCCTATCACGTGGACGCGGATCACATCCGCCTGGAAACGGTGGATGGCTTTCTCCCCCACAGCGATTTTTTCACACTGGATGTTGCCGACTTCATCGGCCAACCGGCGGATGGTGAGGCGATCGGGGCCTTTCTCGCGCGCCACCCCGAGCTGGTGGGCCAGATCGAAATTCCCGGTATCGCGCAGCCGTACGTCATGGCCGAGCAGCAGACGGCGCTGATCGCCGCGCGCTACCTGCGAGCGATCCAGGAGGCGGGGCGAATTTACCGCCACATTGCCGCGGCGAAAAGCGCCCGGGGCTTCATCACCGAAGTCTCCATCGATGAGACGGAAAGCCCCCAGACGCCGCCGGAACTGCTGGTGATCCTGGCGGCGCTCGCTGACGAGCACCTCCCCCTCCAGACGATTGCGCCGAAGTTTACGGGGCGCTTCAACAAGGGGGTCGACTACTCTGGAGACGTCGCGCAGTTCGAGAAGGAGCTTCGGGATGATCTCGCGGTGATCGCCCACGCCGTCGGCCGCTACGGACTTCCCGAAAACCTGAAGCTAAGCGTTCATTCGGGAAGCGACAAATTTTCGCTCTATGGGCCGATCCGGCGGGCCCTTGCGGAAACGGGAGCGGGGCTGCACCTGAAAACCGCGGGAACCACGTGGCTGGAGGAGGTGATCGGACTGGCGGAGGCGGGCGGTGAGGGGCTGGAGCTGGCGAAGGAGGTCTACGCGAAGGCGCTGGCGAAGCGGGAGGCGCTCTGCGCACCGTATGCGGCGGTGATCGACATCGACGCCGAGGCACTCCCGCCGGGCGAAACCGTGCGCGGGTGGACGAGTGAGCAGTTCGTTTCTGCGCTCCGGCACACCCCGGGCGATCCCGGCTACAATCCCAGCCTGCGTCAGCTCATCCACGTTGCCTACAAGGTTGCGGCGCAGGTCGGCGACCGCTATCTACGGCTCCTCGAAGAGTATGAGCCCACCGTCTCCCGAAACGTCACTACCAACCTGTACGAGCGGCACCTGAAGCCGCTGTTCCTGAAATCCTAGCGGCGGCCGGACACCCGGCTTCGGCGCTCGGAATCGGTGAGACCGGCGAGAGCGGACTGCCGTCCCGGAAGGCGGTCCGCTTCGCAGCGACGATGCGGCGCCCGCTGTCTCACCCGGAGGAGTTTGAGATGTCTTTCATTCACGACGATTTCCTGCTGGACAGCAAGACGGCCCGGAGGCTCTATCACGAGTATGCGGCGGACCTCCCCATCATCGACTACCACAACCACCTTCCGCCCCAGGACATCGCCCGGAATCGCCGGTTCAACGACCTGTATGAAGCCTGGCTGGAGGGAGACCACTACAAGTGGCGCGCAATGCGAGCAAACGGAGTGCCGGAGCAGTACTGCACCGGCGACGCTCCGAATGACGAAAAGTTCGTTGCGTGGGCGCGCACGGTGCCGCAGACGCTCCGGAACCCGCTCTACCACTGGACCCACCTGGAGCTGCAGCGGTACTTCGGTATCGACCGGCTGCTGGACGGCGAGACTGCCCCTGGGATCTGGGAAGAGGCCAACGCGCGCCTTGCGACGCCGGAGCTCAGCACGCACGGGATCCTCCGCAGGTTTCGCGTCGCGGCGCTCTGCACCACGGACGACCCCGTCGATGACCTGTCTCACCACCGCGAGATCGAGCGCTCGGGCTTACCTACCCGCGTCTACCCTGCCTTTCGGCCGGACCGGGCACTGCGAGTTGACGACCCTGCAGCCTTCAACGCTTGGGTAGACCGGCTGGCCGCCGCGAGTGATACCGATGTCCGCTCGCTCTCGGACTTCGTGGAGGCCCTCGAGCGGCGCCACTCCTACTTCCACGAGATGGGCTGCCGGCTGTCGGATCACGGCCTCAACCATGCCTATGCAGACTTCCCCACGGATGCGGAAGCCGCGTCGATTTTCGATACCGCGCGCGCGGGTCAGGCGGTCAACGCCGAGCAGCAGGCCCGGTTTGCGGCCCACCTGATGCTCCTTTTCGGACGCCTCGACGCGCGGCGCGGCTGGACCAAGCAGCTCCACCTGGGCGCCCTCCGTAACGCCGCGAGCCGGGGCTACCGGGTCGTGGGCCCGGACACGGGGTTCGACTCCATCGGCGACTGGCCGCAGGCGGCCCCCCTGGCCGCCTACCTGGACCGCCTGGATCGAGAGGGCGCGCTCCCGAAGGTCATCCTTTACAACAACAATCCCGTGGACAATTACGCGTTCGCGGCGATGATCGGGAACTTCCAGGATGGCGTCACCCCGGGCAAGATTCAGTTTGGCTCCGGCTGGTGGTTCCTGGATAGCCGGGAAGGGATCGAGTGGCAGCTCAACGCCCTGTCCAGCTGTGGTCTCCTCTCCCGCTTCATCGGGATGCTGACGGACTCCCGCTCGTTCCTCTCCTTCCCGCGCCACGAGTATTTTCGCCGGGTACTCTGTAACCTGATCGGCCGGGACATCGAAAAGGGCGAGATCCCGGACGAGGACCTGCTGGTGGGTCCGATGATCCGCAACATCTGCTTTCACAACGCTCGCAGCTACCTGGGACTGGACATCCCTGCGGCGGAGGAGGTCCCGCAGCAATGAACGGCACTGATCTGTTCCGATTGGACGGAGAGACAAGCGTCGTCATCGGCGCCACCGGCGTGCTGGGCGGCGCCATGGCGGAGGCCCTGGCCGGCGCCGGCGCCCCGGTTGCCGTGGTGGGCCGCAGCGAAGAGCGCGGCGTCGAGTGCGTGCGGCGTATTACGGAGGCCGGCGGGACGGCGCGCTTTTTCAGCGCGGACGCGCTCGACCGGGCGGCGCTCACGCGGGCGCGCGAAGAGATCGAGCGCACCTGGGGACCGGTGCGGGTGCTGGTGAACGCGGCGGGCGGAAACCGCCGTGACGCGACCCTCCCGCCCGGCGCGGACTTTTGCCGGCTGCCGCTGGACGCCTGGGAGGGCGTCTTCGACCTCAACCTCGTCGGCGGCGCTTTGCTTCCGTCCCAGGTCTTCGGCGAGACGATGGTGCGGGAGCGGCGGGGCAGCGTGATCAACATCGCCTCGCTCTCCGGAATGACGCCGCTCTCACGCGTGGTCGCCTACGCCGCCGCGAAAGCCGCGGTGCTCAACCTGACCCAGTTCCTGGCACGGGAATGGGCGCCGCACGGCGTGCGCGTGAATGCGATCAGCCCGGGCTTCTTTCCCGCGGAGCAAAACCGGGCCCTGCTGTTCCGGGAAGACGGAAGCTACACGGAGCGCGGCGGGCAGATCATCGGCCACACGCCGATGGCCCGCTTCGGCGATCCGCGCGAGCTCGCGGGTGCGGTCCTCTTCCTGGCCTCTTCAGGCGCGGCTTCCTTTGTTACCGGCCACAACCTGGTGGTGGACGGCGGCTTTTCCGCCATGACGATCTAGCTTCGGGTGGCGGGCCTGCGGCCTGGTCAACCGTCGCGCTTTCGACGGGGTCCGTAGTACGATCCCATGTTCGTCCCCCACGCCCATGGGGCGATTCAGCCGAGCCCCCGCGCTTCCACCCCGCGCGGGGGCCGGAAACCCGGAGACGCCGCCACCAGGCCTCCGCGAAAAATGCCGGCGTCCGAACATCCAGCGAGGGCGCGCCTCGGAGACGCTCCGTTCCAGCCCTGCGCGCCCCCTCGCTCCCCACGCTCCCGTCCCCGCGCCATCGACGGAGGTATCCGAAGGATTCCGGTAGGAACGAAAGCCAGCAGAACAAGCCAGCAGCCGCAAATCCAGCGGAGGGCACTGTACCAGCCAGGCCCGGAGGGCTTGCCCACAGCAGGGGGATGCCGAGGCGGACCAGCAGGAGCGCGGCCTTCGTGACTATTCGACGTCGGCCGCGTCGAGGAGCCCTTCGCGGACCGCGAAAATCGCCGCCTCCGTGCGTGACTGAACGCCAAGTGTCTCCAGGATCTTCCTCAAGTGCGCCTTGACGCTGCTGACACTCATAAAGAGCTCCGCCGCGATCTGAGGATTGGTCAACCCACGAGCGACACAGCCCAGCACCTCCCGCTCTTTGCCTGAAAGCTGTGCGAACGGGCTTTCCCGCTCCCGCTCCCGCCGGGCCAGAGCGCGATAATCGTTGAGGATTGCGTCCGTCACCTTCGGATCAAACCACCAACCGCCGCCGGCGACTTTGCGAATGGCCTCCGGGATCACGCGCGTCGCCTCCGTTTTCGGAATGAACCCGTGCGCGCCGTGCCGCGCGGCTAAAAGCTGCGTTTCTTCCGTTTCCAAGCCACTCACCACCAGGATGCGCGGCGTGTTTTCGATCCGGTCCAAACGGTCCAGGATCTGCAAACCGGTCGAACCGGGCAGGGCCAGATCCAGGAGCAAGATCTGCGGTCGGAGCCGCACCACCTCCTGCAGCACCTGCTGACCGTCTCCGAGGCCCCCGAGCACCTGAAAATCGGGATGGGTTAAAAGCACGGCGGTGAGCAGTTCCCGAAGCAGCGGATCGTCTTCAGCAATCAGGATCGAGATGGCCATCCGTACGAATGCCTCCCGTCAGGGAATGCTTCAATTCAACCGAAAGCTTCCCGTGCACCAGTGCAACCAGCGATCCGGGTGCGTTCGTGAGCGTCAGGAGTGCCCCGGTTTCCCCACCATAATGCTGCCACAAGGGGCACCGCCGTCCAGCGGTGTTGATACCGGGCTCGCGCGCGGCACGCCTTCGCAGCGAAGCCATGAGTGCCGGGGTCAAACCGCTGCAACCGTGCAACGGTGGCAAAAAGAATATGCCGTCCGCTTTACTCTTCCCCTCCGGACTGCAGTCCCAACCGTGGTCCATCCGGGACGGTCCTCAAGCGCCGTCCCGCCGGGGGACGAGGCGCCGTGCCGCCCGGCGGGATACCGCGGTCAGGCGACGGAGCGGTTCCGGCGTCTGCCGGATCGGTCGGTCCGGCGCCTGACCGCGGCGGGGTACAAAGCTACCCCCGGCATTACCTTTAACGCCGGGGGTAGCTCTCTGGATACGCGGCGGCTGTCCCGCCAAGTCAGCGTGACCAGCCGCCGCGGAGTTATTTCTCGCCGCTCACTCCGAGGTAGAACAGGTCCGACCAGAGGGCCTGATCGCTCCACAGCGCCTGGTCCGCCCAGAGCGCCTGGTCCGCCCAGAGCGCCTGATCGCTCCACAGCGCCTGATCGGCCCAGAGCGCCTGGTCGCTCCACAGCGCCTGATCCGCGCGGACTCTTCCGTCGCTCCAGAGAGCCTGGTCACTCCATAGCGCCTGATCGCTCCACAGCGCTTGATCGCTCCACAGCGCCTGATCGCTCCACAGCGCCTGATCGCTCCACAGCGCCTGATCGCTCCACAGCGCCT
>CAYQDT010000081.1:0-3556 GCA_964416225.1 uncultured bacterium | reverse complement strand
GGTCGCCCCACACGGTAGGATCACCGGTGATGCTGGTCGCCAGGTGCAGCAGGATCCCACGGCTCGTCCGCTCCGCCCAGGGAGAGAGGGCCGGCAGAGTGGCGGTCACCGGGCACTTCAGCGCGCGCCACACGTCGACATAGCCCGCGCCGCGACTGAAGAGATCCGGAGTGGTCCCGCCTGCCAGCCAAACCTTCCGAGCCGTAAGCATCAGCCGCAGCTTCACCGTGTCCGGAGTGAGCGAGGGATCCTTCTGGATCATGAGGGCTGCGGCGCCCGTGACCAGGGCCGCCGACATACTGGTACCGGAGAGCGTGAAATACTGGAAGGAGTTCAATCCGGATGGAGACTGGTTCCAGTAGTACGCCAGTGGGACCAGATTGGTACTTCCGGCCAGCGTGTCCAGCGCACTGCCCGGGTTGCGCAGGTTGATGATCCGGTTTCCCGGAGCAACCACGTCCGGCTTCATGACGTGGTCGAGCCGGCTGGGTCCCCGGCTGCTGTAGGTGGCCATCGCGTCGTCCTGCAGCGTCGGCGTGCCGGAGTCCTTGACGGCCCCGACGGTGAGGACGTACGGGTCATTTCCGGGTGACTCGATGGTCCCGTACGCGGTGGCACTGTTCGGATCGGTCGGGACCTGCCGCCCGCGGTTTCCCGCCGCGCATACCACCACGATCCCCGCCTTCCACGCCCGCTCCGCCGCCTGGCAAAGCGGGTCCGTGGTATAGCTCTCACCCGGAAGATGCCCGAAGGAGAGGTTCGCCACGCGGATGTGGTAACGGGTCCGGTTCTGGATGCACCAGTCGAGCGCGGCGATGGCGTCCGACGTGTTCCCGCGTCCGTTCGCGTCGATCACCCGCAGGTTGATCAGGTCCGCGTTCGGTGCGGAGCCGTAGAAGCTCCGCGTGTTCCAGAACTGCGGCGTGGTGACGGTGCTGGCGGTGGCGTTCCCCGCGGCAATGCCGGCGACCATCGTCCCATGCCCGCACGCGTCATTTCCCGCCAGCGCCGCACGGCCGGCCAGGAAATCATAGCCGGCGATGATCCGGCTCCACCGGGGGTTGCCCGGCGACGAGAGGTCCGGATGCAGGCTCACCCCACTGTCGATCACGGCAATCCCCACCCCGGTTCCCGTCCAGCCCGCATTGCGGGCCAGGTCGGCGCCGATGGCGGGGACGGCGAACTCGGTGGACCGCCGCACCTGGAGATCCGGGCTGACGTGAGCGATCTCACCCGAGGAGAGCACGCGGCGGAGTTGCTCGGGCGTCGCGGACACGGCCGCCATGGGAAGCGTGACATAAGTGCGCCGGATCCGGGCGCCGGATCGCCGGATCGCGCAGAGCGCGCGGGCCGGCTTCCGAAACTGAAGGAGATAGGCGCCGGTGCCGGCGACGTCGACGGTACGGCGGGATGCCCGGTCGCAGGTTTTTCGCGCGAGCCGGCACGCTGCGGAGCCGGGGACGGATGAGCCCGCAGCGCTCACCGCGCCCAGCGCGACCACTCCCGCAATCGCGGGGCCCGCAACTCGGCGGCACTCCCGGAGGACTCGCTGGAACATCTCTGAACTCCTTTCGTCTCCCCACTGCGACCGTGTGCTGCGGAACGAGGCGGTGCTGCCAGTGGGGGCTCGTTGAGGGGTTCGGCCCGTACGGGAAATACTTAATCAGACAAAGGGCTATGCTTGTCGATCGATCGGCGGAGCAGGGATGCTCCACCCGACAGTGGAGAAATGGCCAAATCTTCTGCCGGATTAGCCGAACCGGCGCCCGCGGCAGGCAGGATACCGTCCGCGGGGAGTTGCCGCGCGCCGGCGCCGGCGCCAGGTCTGGCTAGCCGCTCGGCATAGAAGAATTAGCCGGTCGGCAGCTGCCGCCGCCGACACGCGGAGGCAGCGTTCAGTGGAGTACCGGCTCACGTGGTGAGCGCCGGGGTTCCCGCGGAGAGAGCGGGGGCTGCGGGAACGGCATGCATTGCCGTGGAGACGCTTTCCAGACGGGGCGACTCCACGGCTTCAACCGAGGCGTGCGTGAGGAGCCGGCGGGAGGCAAGCATCGGCGCGGCGGCCGGTGCGGCCGCCGGCCCCCCCCTGACCGGAAGGCCGGCGGATTTCCGCGCTTACAGCTCCGGCGTGGCGAGAACGGCGCCGGTATCCGCGCTCGTCACCTGGGCGGCATAGCGAGCGAGGTAGCCGTAGTCAATCTTCGGCGCGGGGCGCCTCCAGCCCGCTCGCCGGCGCGCCAGTTCCTCCTCCGCCACGTGCAGGGTGAGCCGGCGGCTCGGCACGTCGATCTCGATGAGATCACCCGCCTCCACGAGGGCGATTGGTCCGCCCGCCGCCGCTTCGGGCGATACGTGCCCGATGCAGGCACCCCGGGTGGCGCCGCTGAACCGCCCGTCGGTGATCAGGGCAACCGACTCCCCCAGTCCGCGGCCCATGATGTTCGCGGTCGGGGCAAGCATCTCTTGCATGCCGGGCCCGCCGCGCGGTCCTTCGTAGCGAATCACCACCACGTCGCCGCTCTTCACCTGCCCATCCAGCACCCCCTGCGCCGCCGCCTCTTCCGACTCGAAGATCACCGCGGGGCCCGTGAACTGCTGCATGCTGGGCGCAACCGCACCGGTTTTTAGCACGGAGCCGTTCGGCGCGAGGTTACCGAAAAGGACGGCGAGTCCGCCCTTCGCGGAGTACGGCTGTTCGAGAGGCCGGATCACGTCCGCGTCCCGCACCTCCGCCTCCGCGATGTTCTGGCCAAGCGTGCGGCCCGTGACGGTGACGCAGTCCAGGTTGAGGGTGCCCGGCTTCTGGGCCAGAGTCTTCAGGATGGCACTGATTCCGCCGGCACGATCCACGTCTTCCATGTGGTATTTTCCGGCAGGGGCGACCTTGCACAAGTACGGCACTCGCTCCGAAACTTCGTTCAGATGACGGAGGTCGAACGGCGTACCCGCTTCGATCGCCACCGCCAGCGTGTGGAGAACCGTGTTGGTGCTGCCTCCCATGGCGACGTCCAGCGCGAAGGCGTTCTCGAACGCAGCTGGGGTGAGGATGTCCCGCGGCCGGATGTTCCGCTGTACCAGGTTCACAATGGCCGTACCCGCCGCCTGGAACAGGGCGTCCCGGCGGGGATCGGTGGCCAGGATCGAGCCGTTCCCGGGCAGTGCGAGCCCGAGTGCCTCGCACAGGCAGTTCATCGAGTTCGCCGTGAACATGCCGGAGCAGGAACCGCACGTGGGACACGCATGCTGCTCAATATCCGTGAGCTCTTCGAGGGAGAGCGCATTGGCGGAGACTTTACCCACCGCTTCAAAGACGCTCGCGAGATCGATGACCTGCCCTTTGCTGGTTCGACCGGCGGCCATCGGCCCGCCGCTGACGAACACCGCGGGAATGTTCACGCGGGCCGCCGCCATCATCATCCCCGGCACGATCTTGTCGCAATTCGGGATGCAGACCACGCCGTCGAAGCAGTGTGCCCGCAACATCGTCTCGACACAGTCGGCGATCAGCTCACGGGAGGCGAGGCTGTATTTCATCCCCACGTGGCCCATCGCAATG
>CAYQDT010000080.1:0-9100 GCA_964416225.1 uncultured bacterium | reverse complement strand
CGATGGTACTGCCGCTTCTCAGCGGTGGAAGAGTAGGACGCCGCCAGAATCCCTTCGGGAAGGGCCGGTCAAAAGGCCGGCCCTTCCCCACGATGAGCACCGCTCGGCATTGACAGGAGAGCGGGTCTCATCGATAATACCGGTGCTCCACCGGGCCACGCCGCAGTGGCGGAACGGCAGACGCGCTAGATTCAGGATCTAGTACTCGAAAGGGTGTGGAGGTTCAAATCCTCTCTGCGGCAATGGGAAGCCCCGCACGAAAGTGCGGGGCTTTCTGCTTTTTTGGCGGCTATCACGGACGGCGCTGCCGGCCGATCCGGCAGGTGCGCGAACCGGGACATTGCGGTCGTCGGGGGCGCCGGGGCAGGGCCGGCGAGCCCGACCAGAGCACGTCCTCCAGCTCCGCTCCGGCCCGGAACTTCCAACGAAGGGATGACTGCGCGCCCGCGTTCGCGCTGCTACCATTGGTGGTGTAGGGGACGCGTGAAAGGTAGGCCGAATGATGACCGCGGCAAAACGTTGGATGTTCTGCGCACTCTCCGCAGCTACGCTGGTGGTTGCAGCGCTTCAGTGGAACGGCCAGCACCGCGCGGCGCAGCCGGCCCGGGCCGAGCAACCGCTCCTGCCGGCGAGCATGCCCTACCTCACGTAGTCACTCGCCCCATTGGATGGATCGGCTACTGCGCCGTCCACCCTCCGTCCACAAACAGCGTCGTCCCGGTGGTGAACGCCGCAAGGTCGGAAGCCAGATAGAGGGCAGCCGCGCCTACCTCGTCCACGTTACCCCAGCGACCGACCGGGATCCGGCTGGTAAAGCTGGTTGCCACCTCCGGGTTGTTGATGAGGGGGAGGTTCATCTCCGTGGCGAAGGGACCGGGGCAGATGGCGTTCACGGTGATCCCGTGCGCGCCCCATTCCAGCGCGAGCGTTTTCGTCAGGCCCACCAGGGCCGCCTTGCTGGATGAATAGGCGACCCGGCCCGGCATCGAGACGGCACCCATCATCGACGCGAGGTTGATCACGCGGCCGGACTTCCGCTCGAGCAGGTGCCGGCCCACGGCACGGCAGCAGAAGAACGCACTGCTTAGATTCGTGTTGAGCACGTTGAACCAGTCCTCGTCTCGATAATCCACGACGTCGCCGCGAATGTTCACCCCCGCGTTGTTGACGAGGATGTCGAGCTGGCCGAGCTGGGCGAGCGCCTCCGCGACCATACGGTCGACCTCGTCCGAGCGGGAAACGTCCGCCGCTAAAGCCACCACCCGGCTGCCCGTCTGCTCGGCTAGCTCTTTCGCGGTCGCCTGGCACTCGTCGAGGTTGCGGCTCACGAGCGCAACGGACGCTCCAGCACCCGCGAGCGCTCCACCGATCGCTTTGCCGAGACCTTTGCTTCCGCCCGTAACGAGTGCGGTCTTTCCGCGGAGGCTGAACCACTGCAGGCTGGATTGAGCCATGCGTCTCTCTTTCTCTGTGGGTTGTACTGGGGCCGGTACGAAAATGACCGGCGCCCCAGGGCGCCGGTCATCCGGATCAAACGCCGCCGCCGCGAAGAGCATTCACGGCGGCGGCTCGCGCGTCCTGCCGGACGGGCTACTTCTTCCGGGTCAGGGCCAGATTGATGTCTTTCTCCAGCCGGGCGACGTCGGGACCTTCCACGCTGTCAAGGACCTTGCCGCTCCGGTCAATCACCACGTTTGCGGGAATCCCGACCACACCGAACCGGTTGGTGACCGTGCTCTTGGGGTCGTGGATCACGGGAAAGGTGGCCCGGATCTCCTTGGCGAACGAGGACGCCTCCGTCAGGCTCTCGTCCGAGCTGACGGAGACCACCGCAAGGCCTTTCGGGCCGTACTTCGACTGCAGTTCTTGAAGATGAGGATACTCCTCATGGCAGGCCCCTCAGCTGTAGCTGAAGAAGTTCAGCAGTACGACCTTCCCCTTGAGGGAGGTGGTGGTAAAAGGCTTGCCCTCGATGGTCTTACCGCTCCACGTGGGAGCCGGCTTGCCCTTCGCAATTAATGCGGCGGAGGCGCTGCCCGCCAGCACGCAGCTGGTCAGCGCCATGGCGGCGATACGCCACCGATCAGTGCTCACTGCTTTACTCCTGGTCTTTCGCCCTTGGCGAATTCATGGAACGCGGGTATTGTATCCGCGCGAACACCCTTAGTCGAGCGTGTCTCCTACGCGCCGTGCACCGCGAAACCCGCCGTGATCGGAACGCTGCTCAACGTACTTACGGTCGTGCTGGGATCTGTCACCGGGAAGCTCATCGGCGACCGGTTTCCCGTCCGCGTCCGCGAGACGGTCATGCACGTCCTCGCACTGGTCACGCTCGTGATCGGGTCGGAGATGGCGCTGAAGACGCGCAATCCGCTCGTGCTGCTGTTGGCTCTGACTCTGGGAGCGGTCACCGGTGAGCTGCTGGGGATCGAGGAGCGGCTCAACCGTCTGGGCCAAGCCGCGGAGCGGCGCCTGGCTGGCGCTCCGTCCGGAGACTTCGTGCGGGGCTTCGTCACCACCAGCATTCTCTTTTGCGTCGGACCGATGACGCTGCTGGGCTGCCTCGAGGACGGCCTCCGCGGTGATTATCGCCTCCTGGGGATCAAATCGGCCCTCGACGGCATCAGCGCGCTGGCGTTCGCCTCTACGCTGGGGTGGGGCGTGCTGTTGTCCGCGGGAACGGTTCTCGGGGTCCAGGGGAGCCTCTCACTTGGGGCACGATGGCTGGAGCCGTTGCTGCGGGACCCCGCGGGGCAGGCGGAGCTCTTCGCGGCCGGCGGCGTGATGATGCTGGCGCTCGGCTTGCGGATTCTGGAGCTGAAGCCGATCCGCGTGGGAAACCTGCTGCCGGCGCTGCTGTATGCCCCACTTCTCACCGCCGCGGCGCAGTGGCTCGCACGGCGCCACTGAGGGCCGGCCGGTTCGCGGCGCTCCCACTCTCGCTCCCACCCCCGGGCGGGATCAGTGGACGAGGAGCCCGGTGATGATCCCGAGCCCGGCGCCCGCCAGCACCTCGGTAGG
The DNA here is from genome assembly GCA_964416225.1 of uncultured bacterium. Taxonomy (GTDB): domain Bacteria; phylum Armatimonadota; class SYMT01; order SYMT01; family SYMT01; genus CAYQDT01. The sequence goes on along the minus strand of CAYQDT010000080.1, from coordinate 6,079 downwards.
GGTGTGGCCGAGGAGCTCCTTCAAGGCCTCTCGCTCCTTGAACGCTTCCTGGATGAATGAGAGGAGCAGCAGCTCGTTCAGGATGTCCGCGTGCTTACCGGCCTCGCGGCGCAGCGACATCGCGTCATACATCACTACGGCCGCGAATACTGCCGCGACCGCAAAGACGGCGGAGTGCAACCCTTCGACGCGCCCGACGCCGCACGCCAGTCCCGTCACGAAGGCCGAGTGGGCACTCGGCAGTCCACCCGTATCGATCAGACGGCGCCAGTTGATCTGCCGCTCCAGAATGGCAAAGAGGACCATCTTCAGCGTCTGCGCCAGCGCCCAGGCTACGACGGCAGATTTCAGCGGTAGGTTGGTGAAAAGTTCGTGCAGCACAGACGCTCTTGACGCGAACGGCCGACGTCCGCAGAAGTTCACGGCGATTATATAACGGCGCGCCATGCGAGGCGTCAATTCACCGCGGCCATGCGCCTCCCGCGTTCCTTACCTTTTCCATTCGGTTCCGCAAACCCTGCGGGCCAGCGTGACTCGCGCCGGTGGCCGAGGAGGCCCCGGAGGATCCCGTACCGGCGGCGGTGCGGCCGCGGCCGGGCGGATAAGATTAGCGGTGCACGGGCTCCGGCGGGGGCCGAGCGGGTCACGAGCAGGCAGGTGCGACATGGCGCGCAACGCGCGAAACGAGCGGCAGGGGCGGCGAGAGTGCGGAGAGTGTCGCGCCTGCTGCGTAGTCCTCGGGTTTGAGGCCAGGGCCGGAGAAGCGCCGTTCGCCAAGCCCGCGGGCGAACCGTGCCCGCATCTGATCCAGATCGGCTGCGCCATCTACGACGAGCGCCCCGCCGTCTGCCGCCGGTTCCAATGCGGCTGGATTCAGGCGGACAACCTTCCGGACGACCTTCGTCCGGACCGGTGCGGCGTCCTGTTCTGCACGAACGACAACGTCTACGGCGACGGCTATGCCGTCTACGCCTATGAGCTGAGGCCGGGCGCCGCGGACGGCGACCTTCCGCGCTGGCTGATCGGAGAGCTGCTCCGGGAACTGCCGGTGATCCTGGTGCGGGACGGCGAAGTCGAGGTGCACCCGGCCCGCGGGTCCCGGCGCCGTCCGGGTGGCCGCTGATCCGCCGACCGCCGCCCGTGGGAGGTGGCGTCGGTAACGCAGGTGTGATCTGCCAGAAACCGGCGGTTCACAATTCCCTGCTATCCTATCCCTAGCGCCCGCCGGACGGTGAGGCGCAGCCGACGCCGCGATCGGCTGCGCGCGCTCCTCAACTGCAAGCCGCGGCGGGTGAGGCGGTTTGCGGCCGCGGGGGACAGCGTGGTCAAGATCGAAGTTACCGCCAACCCGCTGGCACTGCTTTCCCTGCGGGAAGCGCTGGACGACCTTGGCTGCGCCGGCGTCACGATGGCGCAAGCGCGCACCACCGGGCTGCACTCCCCGAGCCGGATTGGGATACAGGCGCCACTCCGGACTGCCGTCCGGCTGGAGGTGCTCGTGCCGGAGCAGCGCGTGGCGGAAGCGATCGAATCCTTGACTCGGGCCGCGCGGCAAGATGGCCGGGCTGACGGCCGGATCGTGGTGGTGCCGCTGAGCGGTGCGGTTCGGCTTGGGACCGGTGAGCCAGGCGGAGGTTCCGGCGCTGGACCCGGCCGCTCACGCCGCGCTCGCCCGGGCGGGTGACCGGCGCGGAGGCCGCCTATACGGGCACCGCAGCACGCTCGGCGGGCCCGTTATCCGGCGGTGTCCGTCACGCCCGGCCCGGGTTGATCCCGCATCGCGGAGCGGATCCGGAGGGCGACGGAGAGGATCGGCGCGGCCATGAGCGCCAGCGCCAACAGAAATGGAGTCCAGAGAAACCGGTCGGGGAGCAGGCCCGCCAGAGCCGTGGTCTCCGCCCGCCCGGCCGCGGCCAGACCGAGAGAATCCGCCATGAAGAGCCCGAGGGCCAGAAGTGCGCCCGCCCCACATACCCACCAGCTCCAGACAGCCGGCCACCGCTGCTGTTCCGCGGGATGGTTCTGGGTGAGGAGCGTGCCGAACAGGACCATTCCCGCCGCAATGAGGCAAGGCGCCAGCACCGGACCCCACCAGGGGAAGGGGATCAGGAAGAGCACGTCCCACGCCAGCGCGGACCGCGGCCACGGACCCATCCCGGCGAGGAACAGATAGTACAGAAGGTCCCACGCGCCAAAGGCAACCAGGAAGTAGCCCCACCGCCGGGCGCGCGTGCCTCCCGCGAGCCACGCCGCACTGGCGAGTAGCGTCAGGGTCGCCGCCTCGCGGATCACCTCGATGCGGCTCAGATGCGGGTTGATCGGCAGCGGCTGCGCCTGGTACGGCTCCAGGCGTCCCAGCAGCGTGCGCAGGTACAGGACGGCCGCGGCCTCCATCCACGCCATCGCCGCGGCGAGGAGTACCACCGCCACCCACCGCCGCCACTCGGCGCGAAGCTCGGCGCGCGAGGCCGCGGCGCCGGCGCCCGCCTGCTCAGGCGGCATGGTCGAGTTCGGGGGCACGGAGTGAGAGGAGCGCATCGTGCACCGCGTCGATCACCTCGTCCGGAGTGGACGTGCCGGCCGTGAGCCCCACGCTCCGGACGCCGGTGAACCACTCCCACCGCAGGTCATTCACACCCTCCACCTGGTGCGCCCGCGCGCCTTCCGCCTCGCACGCACGCACCAGTTGGCGGGTATTGTTGCTGGTGCGACCTCCGACCACAATCACCACCTCGCATTCCGCCGCCAGCCGCCGTGCCGCCGTCTGACGCTCCTTGGTCGGCGCGCAGACCGTGTCGCAGAACCGGACGTCGGCTTGCGGGAACTGCTCGCGGATCCGGTCCACCATCTCGAGCACGAAACGAAGCGGCTGGGTCGTCTGGCTCGCCACTCCGTAACGCGCCCGCGCCGGGAGATCCCGGATCTCCTCCGGACCCTCCAGAACCGCGTAATCATCCAGGTCCTCAACCAGACCCCGCACCTCCACATGCCGGCGCTGGCCGATGATAACGGGGAAGTAACCGTCCTGGACGAGCCGCCGGACGCGCCGGTGGGCGTGCGTGACCAGCGGGCAGGTCGCCTGCTCGACCTCCAGCCCACGCTCCCGCAGCGCGGCCAGAGCCCGCTCCGAAGCGCCGTGCGCGGTGATCATTACCAGCGGCGTCTCCACCGGCGCGTCGACGGCGGGCGCGATGCGGACGCCGGCATCCGTCAGGCGCCGCAGCACGTCTCGATTGTGGACCAGCTCGCCGAGCACCGTAAGCTCCGTCCGCCGACGGTGCTCCAGCGCCTGCGCAATCGCGTCGCGGACGCCAAAACACATCCCAAGACTCTCTGCGCGTGTGACATGCATCGCTCCAAGCCTCCTAAAAGAACTTTGCAGATTAAAGTTAGTGCGTGAAGAAAAAGGCGGCAGCGCCGCCTCTCTGACGATCCAGTGCCCAAACCCGCCCCGGGAGTTCACCAAGCTACGGGCGAACCGGCCAACGCCCCTTCGCGGGCGGCATGTGTGGTGAACGATACCTCACTGCCGTCCGTTTAGCTGCTCGGGAGAACTCCCTGAACCATTACCATGAAGTGACAGGCGCTGCCGGCGAGTACGAAGCAGTGCCACAGGTCGTGCGATCCGAATATCCCGGGCCAGAGCCGCGGGCGCTGGGTCGCGAAAACCACCGCGCCGACAGTATACGTCACTCCGCCCGCGAACAGCCAGGCGAAGGCCGCCGGCGGCAGCGCGTGCGCCAGCGGCCGCCCCGCGATGACGCAGAGCCAGCCCATTACCAGGTAGGCGGCAATGCAGAGCCACTCCGGGGCGGCGCGCCAAAAGACGCGGACCGCAATTCCGGCTAGTGCGATACTCCAGATGATGGCGAGGATGCTCCAACCCCACGGCCCGCGCAGGGAGACGAGGCAGATGGGGGTGTAGGTCCCGGCGATGAGGAGGTAGATCCCCACCTGGTCCAGCATGAGCAGCTTCCCGATCCTCCGCGGGCAGCCGTCCAGTGAATGATAAAGGGTGCTGGCCAGGTATAAAAAGACCAGGCTGGCGCCGTAGATGGCGAAAGCCGTGAGGTGCCAGGGCTTTTTCCAGGAGAGGCCCATCAGGGTCACCATCCCCACCAGGGAGAGCGCCGCACCGCCCAGGTGGGAGAGACCGCAAAACGGCTCGCGGATTTTCAGACGACGGATCAGGGCTATGTCCTCGACGATGGCTGCGCCGCGCCGGACCGCGCGGGGCATTGCAAGTGTACCGGAATTCGCACCGGATGGGTGGCCGAAAATGCGCGCGGTAAGGGTGCCGGCGCACCCGCGCCGGAGGCGGATCCCCGGGGGCTGTGACCGCCGCCGGACCCGGAGATCGGAGCCTGCCTGCACCTGGCCCCTGCCGACTTCCGAGCGATCCGCCAGCTCCTGAGGAATCAATTCTCATGACTTCACAGTCGCAACCTGCTGCTGTCCCACGGGCCATCCGGCCGCCACTGCCGGCGCTTCTGGCCATGCCGGCGCTTGCGGCGGTCGTGGCGCTTTCCGGCTGCCGAAACGCCCAACCCGGCGCCCTTCCCGCCGGGAGTACGGGCAGCCCGAACGCCGCGGCCGTGGTTCGCGACTCGACCACCTTCACCACCGGAGCCTTCGACGGCTGCCCGCCGGAGGGGGACGGCGGCGACCAGGACCTGAACCGGAGGAAGAACCGCGACCTGCCGCCGCCCGCGTACCAGCCGGTAACGGTGGCGGAGATCCTCGGGAACCGGCCGTCCGCGGTGGAAGAGATGGGACGGCAGCGGCGCGTGGAGTGGACCGCGTCGGCGCGGGAGGCGGTGGCGCGCTGGGAGCGGACCGGCGCGCAGGTGGAGGGATATCTCCTGAAGTCCCGGCATGAGGGTCCCGAGTCGTGCAACTGCCATTCATCGGACGACCGCGACTTCCACCTCTGGCTGGGGGCCGATCCCAATGACGATCGGGCGAACGCGGTCGTCGTGGAAGTCTCGCCGCGAGTGGGCGCGAGGCACCCGGGCTGGACGCGAGAGGCGCTGGAAGCGCTGGCGCGGGACCGGGCCCGGGTGCGGATCAGCGGCTGGCTCATGTGGGACCAGGAGCACCCGGAGCAGGTGGGACAAACACGGGGAACGCTGTGGGAGGTCCATCCGATCCACCGCATCGAAGTGAGCGACGGCGGGGGCTGGCGCGACCTGTAATTGGGGCGGGCCCGAGGAGCGGACCGCGGGAACGGGTCGATCGTGATGCTCGGCAAGCGAACTTTGGGGTTGGCGCTGGGAATGGCCCTGCTCCTTCCGCTCCTCGCCGCGATCTCGTGGACACTCCGGGGCTGCGCGACCGTCGGTCACAAGGTCCCGCTGGAGAGCGTGGAGGACCTGAGGCGACACGTTTACCTGTATCTTCCGGCTGACACGCGCCTCGTCGAGGGGCATTGGTTCAACGCGCTGAATTCCTTCGGTTACGCGAAGGTCGAGCTCAGTCCGGCGGGACTACACGCCTTCCTGGCGCAGGCGCCCTTCGGCGGTGAGGCACTCCGATCGACGGTCCCGGTCGATGACGAGCACAACCCGGTCCACCTCTGCGCCCAGGACCAGCCGCTGCTCAGCCGGTGGCAGCTCCGCACGATCCGGCATTCCCTCTCGGCTGTGCGCGGGGAGCTGAATCGTGCCGACAGTCACTTCCCGGTGGCGGTGTTCGTGGATCTGGATCACCCGGAGCACCCGATCGCCTACCTCCACTGGTATGACTGACGCGCGGATCGCTTCTCCCGGCTCCCCGGTTCCGGAGACACCTGCAGGCGAAAAGTTGTCGCGGGAATGTTTTGTTGATATAGGTAGTCATCTACATGAGTACTTTAGCCCCGGATCTTGACCGGCGGGCCGCCGGCTATCTCTCCATCGCGTGGCGCCTGCGCGAGTCGATCCAGTGCGGAGAGCTGGGTGCCGGCGTGCAGCTTCCCGCCATCGCTGAGCTGGCGCGGCGGTACGGAACCACGGCGGTCACCGCCCGGCGCGCGCTCCGCTGGCTGGAAGAGCAGGGGCTCGTGCGCGTGGAGCATGGAGTCGGAAGCTTCGTCGCGGAC
>CAYQDT010000079.1:0-9229 GCA_964416225.1 uncultured bacterium | reverse complement strand
CCCCGACGCACCGCAAGGGAACGGGGGTGCTGGCCAGCCGGCTGGGCCACGTCTTCACTCCCCTCTTCGTGGTGGCGGACGCGGACGTGGTGATCGTGAACTTCGGCGGCGATAAGCACTCGCCGGCGCGAGTCATCGCCAGGGACACGCACAGCCAGCTCGCCATCCTGCGGGTGCTGAGCCCGCCGGAAACGCTCGCCTGCCCCACGCTCTGCACCGGCTCCGGCGAGCAGGCGAACACCAACGTGGTGATGTACTCGCCGGACGGCTCCCGCTGCCAGCGCCTACCCGGCACCGTGCTCGGAATGCGTGAGAAGGCGGGTCCGCTGACGGACGTGCTTGAAGTCTCGCTCCACGGAAACCCCGGAGAGATGGGCGGCGTGGTGCTCACGGCCGGTGGGGACGTGGTGGGGATTGCCATGGCGACGCTGAACCCGGAAGCGAGCGTCGGCGGAGCCCATGTGCTGGTCCTGCCCGCGAGCCAGATCCGCCAGGCCATGGACCGGATCCTGAAGGGCACGCCCGGATCCGACACGCAGAAGGAGCGGCCCGTTTCCGTAGCGTAGGCTTCCGGCCTGGCCGGCATGCGGCAAGCAAAGGCGGGAGCGCCGGAACCCTCCACGGGACCGGTGCTCCCGCCTTTGCACGCGCCCGCCCACAAACCCTCACCCGGGCAAAAATCGGCGCAAGTTTCCCGCGCGGAGAACGTTTACCCACCAGAGAGGCGCGCGGCGGCTCCGCCTTTCGGGCGGTCGCCGGCTCTCGCACGAATTCGCAACATTCGGATCCGGGCGATGGGCGCAACTTCGAGGCGGAGTGCGGCATCCAACTCGCCAGAATGTTGTTCCCCGTAATGTTTCGGCCCGGAGGCGGAAGCAGAACCGAAGGTGCTCGAAAGTCGCACGGGAGCAGAACGGAGGAGGCGATGATCACTCTGGAAGGTCGGCCGTACCGCGTCTGCAACGGCGTGTCTCGCCGGGATATCCTGCGGGTGGGCACCCTCGGCATCGCCGGATTTGGGCTGGCGGACCTGCTCAAGCTCCGCGCGGAGGCGGCGCCCACGGCGGGCCGGGCGACCTCGATCGTGATGATCCACCTCGGCGGCGGGCCGTCGCAGCTGGACACGTACGATCCGAAGCCGGATGCGCCGGTGGAGTACCGGGGTGAGTTCAAGGCCATCGGGACGAACGTGCCCGGGGTGCAGATCTGCGAGCACTTCCCCCTTCAGGCTCGGATGATGGACCGGCTCGCCGTCCTGCGCTCCGTGTACGGCGGCCCCGATGATCACGCGTCCTCGCACACGACCACCGGCTACAGCAATGTCGAGCGCGTGACCCAGGGCGACAAGCCGTCCATGGGCTCGGTGCTCACGCGGATCAGGGGGAATGCCCGCACGCTGATCCCCGCGTATACCAGTCTCCGGCCGGTGAACCGGGAGTCCGGCCTGGGCGCCGCGTACCTCGGCGGCGAATACGAGCCGTTCGTCTTCGACGGCCCGGGCCGGGACGACCTCCATCTGCGCATCCGGGGCGACCGTCTCGCGCACCGCCGCAAGGTGTTGGAGCAGATCGACGGCTTCCGGAAATCGATCGACGCGCGGGCCGTCTCGAACCAGGATGCGTTCGCCCGGCGGGCGTTCGAGGTGGTTTCCTCGACGGCCGCGTATGAGGCCTTCGACCTCTCGAAGGAGAAGGACGAGACGCGCAAGCGATACGGCAACGACCAGCTCCTGCTCACCCGGCGGCTTCTCGAGGCCGGCGTTCAGTCCGTGGCGCTCGAGATTGGCGGATGGGACACCCACAGCAACAACTTCGCGGAGCTGAAGCGGCTGCTCCCACAGTTGGACCAGGGCTTTTCCGCCTTCATTCAGGACCTCCATCTCCGCGGCCTGCTGGAGCACACCATCGTGGTGATGTGGGGCGAGTTCGGCAGAACGCCGAAGGTCAACAACGCGGCCGGCCGGGATCACTGGCCGCGGGTGATGTCGGCGGTCGTGGCCGGCGGCGCCTTCAAGACCGGGCAGGTCATCGGCGCGTCCGATCCCACCGGTGCGGAGCCGGCGAGCGACCCGTGCAAGATCCGTGCGGTGATCGCCAGCATCTACCACGCGCTGGGCATCGATCCAGCATCCACGTTCATCGACCAGGGGCGGCCGGTGCAGCTCATCCAGGACGCCGAGCCGATTCCGCAGCTCTTCGGCTGAGCGGACCCACGCGTTCCGCAACGGGGCCGGCCTATCGAGCGCCGGGCCCCGCCCGCGCGCGGCAGCCGGTGTGCCCGCACTCTCCCGGTGTGCCCGCACGCTCCCTGAAGACGCGCGCCGCTACCGGGGCGCCCGCCGCTCGGCCCGCCGCAGCCGTGGTCCTTTCCGGCCGACCGGCCGCCCGCTCCCACGAGCATCGACGGGGCAGCGCTCCGGCTCCCCGCTCTGCCGGGAATGGGCCGCTCCGAGCCCTGCGTTTCAGACGCACCACCGGCGGGAAAGATATCCCCGGCTCCGAACCAATTAACTAACTTACTACAAAATGGCTTAAGGTACTCCCTCCCTGAACGCGCGCTCGTAGCTGCCCGTCTCCCGGGCAACGAGGCGCCGCTCGACGAACGGCAAGCAGCTGCTCCCGGCAGCCGTATCTCGACGGCCTTCTCACGCGAAGTAAAGGGAACTATGTTCAAACCAACGGCCGCATTACTGGGCGCAGTGTTTGCGCTCTCCGCCGGTGTTGCTCACGCGAAGCCAAAGCCGCCCAAGGGGGCGGAGATCGAGGGGACCATCACGGCGGTAACGGCCTCCACCGGCACGACGCCGCTGCAGGTCACGATCTCCGGTAAGAGCACCGTCACCCTCAACGTGGTTCCGGCAACGCGAATTGAGCTGGATGACCAGGCCGGCAGCCCCAACGACCTGCACGTCGGGGAAGCCGTGGATGCCCGTTACGATCCCACCACGTTGAATGCCGCTACCCTCGAGATCAGCAACGAGAACGAGACGAAGGACGCTCAGGCGACCGGCACGGTGCTCTCCGCCTCGAACGATTCCCTGAGCCTGGACGTCAACGGCGACCGGGTGCCGGACCTCACCTTGAGCGTCACGCCGCAAACCCGCGTGCGGGCCGCAGATATCTCGCTGAACGGCGCGCCGCTCTCCGTGCTGATCGGGCTGCGCGTGGGGGTGGAGTACGTGACCGGCTCGTTCCAGGCGCGGGAGATCGACGTGCTGGACAACCAGACGTCGAGCCTCACCGGAAAGGTGAGCGCCCTGGATCTCAACGCGGGCACGCTCACGCTCCAATCGGGCTCCACCACGCAGACCTTCCTGATCGAGCCGGGGACGCAGATCCGGGTCGGCGACCGAACCGGGACACTGTCCGGCGTGACCGTCGGCGATACCGCCACGGTGACCTACCTCGGGACCGGATCCAATGCCGTGGCGCTCCGCATCCAGGACACGCCGCAGAACGCGACGCAGCAGCTCCGGGCCTCCGGAGTGGTCACGGACGCCTCCGCCAGCTCCATCACCCTGCGCCGGGCGGACAACTCGACCTTGACCCTCTCGGTCAATGGGCAGTCCCGCATCCATGTGGAGGACTTCTCGCTCACTCCGGCCGAGCTCAGCTCCGTGATCGGCCAGCAGGCAAGCGTGACCTATAACAGCCCCGCCCTGACGGCCACGGATATCGCGGTCTCCGAGAAAGCACTCTCGACGGTCACGGGCCAGGTGACGGCCGTGAACACCACCGCCGGCACCCTCACGGTTCAGAAAGGCACCACCACCCTCACGTTCCAGGTGCCGCAGAATGCGCAGATTCGCGTTGGGGACCGCCCCGCCACGCTCGCGGACCTTCGGGTCGGCGACACCGTATCGCTCACCACGCTCGGCAGCGGGGCCGGCGCGCTGGCGCTGCAGGTCCGGGAGTCCTCTTCCGTCAGCCAGGGCCATGTGGAGGGGATCCTCACGGCCGTGGGGACCAGCACGATCACCGTCCGCCCCAAAACCGGCGCCTCCGTCGACCTGGTGGTGAATAGCAGCACCGATCTCCGGATCAACGGTAAGCGGGCCACGCTGGCGCAGTTGACGGCGGCACTGGCCGCCACCGTTCAGAACGGCCGCGTGGCAAAGGTCAGCGCGCAGTACGTCACCAGCGGCGGGACGAATACCGCAACCCAGGTGCGGGTCAACGTCCGGGGACGCGGCGAGGACTAACACCGCCGACCTCTCCGCAATGGGCGGCCCGGAAAGAGTTCCGGCGCCGCCCATTTGCCGTCCTTTCCGCCGCGCCGGCGCTCAATCGACCGTCCTCGCTCCAGGCGTTTCCGCCCCAATCCACCCGGGTCCGCCCCACACCGTCCCGTTCCGCCTCGGGCCGTCATTGCCCGATCCGCCGGCCGCACGGTGATCCCTCTCGCGTCGTCCCGTTCCCGGGCATGCGGCAAGCGAGCAGGCTATTGTTTGCTCATCCACCCAATGGCGGAGACCGCCGCGCCAGATTCCACCTTCCGTACCGCGAGCGGACGTCGATAGGTATGGTAAGCAGCGCCGCCGGGCCAACCATCCTATTTAGTAGCGAGTTTTTGTAGGGCCCAGGAGAGATGCCGGAAGGATGTAGTGCTCCGTCATCGCCTCGGCGGTTGCAGCCGACACGAAAACCGCCGCCCGTAATTGTAAAAAATTCTCCCGAATTCCGAGAATCCAGCAAGATAGGGCTAACCGGTCGTGCAACTTACAGAACGGTCGTGTTACCTGATCCAGCGGTGTGCCACTCGTCGGCGCGCCCCACAAGGACCATTTCCATGCAGTTGAAGAATGCCTCCACGGCAATGCAGTTCCGCTCTCTGGCGCACATTCTCGGACTGTCGGCCATCTCGTTCGTCGCCGGCGCGCCCGCTCACGCCGCGGCGAGCAACCTCGCTCCCGTCTACACCGGCTCGCTTCACAGCACCATGAACCGGCAGTTGGACAACATCTCCACCCAACTGGACTTCACCCTCTCCAATGGAAAGGTCAGCGGCGCGCTGACCGTCGATGGCCAGCAGCTTGCCCTCACCGGCAGTCTCTCCAACTCTGGATCGATGGTCCTCAACGGCAAGATCCTGGACAAGAGTTCCAGGACCCGGGTCGTGCTCACGGCCGCCCTGCAGATGAGCGCCACCGGACAGTTCGTTACCGGGATGGTCAGCGAGCAGGGCGTCTCGCACCGCAAAAAAGTGCTCGACACCTTCCTGGTCGACCTCGAGGCCGGCCCCGTTCAATCCCACGCAACGCCCGCCCAGTTCGGAAAGGGCTACTCGGGCCACCTCCACTCCGGCTCCAACGCGGACCTGGATAACATTGCCGTCGCCTTCGCGAACGCCGGGGTGGGTCCGGACGGCAAGTTCGGCGCCGCCTTCCAGGTCGGAAACGTGGCGATCAGCGGCAACGGCGCCATCACCAAGGCCGGCGTGGTGATCTTCCAGGGAACCGGACGGGACACCGTGACCGGAATTCCGGTCACGTTCGTCTTCAACGGCCTGATCAGCGCCACCGGGACCTACCTGGTCGGCTTCGGCTATCAGAGCAGCATCGTGAACGGGCACACCGTGAACGACACTTCCAGCCTCGCCCTGCAGCTAAGCCAGTAATCAACCGCCAATAACAAGAGAGACTGAACCGCTCTTTGAGCGAGCAGGCGCAAGTTCCAGCGGGCAGGCCTCACGGCCTGCCCGCCTTTGTTTCAGGAAAACCGACAGCGAATGATCCAGCGAAGCCTCCCTTCAGCCCTCGTCCTCGGCGTGAGCGCCGCGATTCTGTCGCTCGCCGCCCGCGGCGGGTGGACGGCCACGCCCGCTTCCGTGCTCCACACGGACTACCAGGGCACGGCGCACAGCACTCGCCAGATCGCCCTGGAAGACGCCCCATCCGCCTTCCATGTGGTGAGCCAGAACGGCAATACCGTGTACGCGAAGTTCACCTCCGGCGCCTTCACGATGCCGGTGGTCGGAAAGCTCGGTGCCGGCAACGCGCTCCCCTTCGCCGGCGACTTCTCGGACAGCGCCGCCGGCACGCGCTTCCACCTTTCCGGCATGGCGCACCTCAGCGCCACCGGTGAGTGGATCGCCGGTGAGGCGGCGGTCCAGGGGACCTACCAGGGTCACCGCTACGTGGACTCGGCCATCTTCTGCCTGCAGCAAGGCGTCCTGAACCCGGCCGGGCAGACCGGCGGGAGCAGCTCGACCTACTCGGGGCAGCTCCACTCCACCAGCATTGCGGCCAACGAGGATCTCGATGCCGCGCTGAACATCACCTCCAACCACAATGGCGCCTTCACGGCGGTGTTCACCAGCAACGGGGAGCAGCTCTCCGGCTCCGGCCGGATCAGCAAGAGCGGTCAGGTAGTGTTTTACGCCAACGAGCTGAACGTGGCGCAGGGGACCAACGTTTCCCTGGGTCTGACGGGCCAGGTCAGCGCCACCGGAAAGGTGCTCATCGGCACGACCCGCCGTGTCGGCACGGTGAAGAAGAGCCGCGTGGACGAGCGCTCCCTGGTCTGCCTGCAGCTGGGAGCAGCCCTGTAAGGCGGCAGCAGGCCGCCGTTCCGCCGCGGGCGGAACCGGATACCATTACGGAGAGGCGCGCGGCGTCTCTCCGTATTTCTTCTGAGGGCCGGTATGGAGATGATGACCATCCCGACGCGGCACCGTTGCTGGGAATTGACCGGAGCGGGCCTGGACAACCTGTCGCTGGTCGAGCGCGATGTACCCACCCCCGGTCCGGACGAGCTCCTCGTGCGGATCGAGGCGTGCGGCATCTGCTTCAGCGACATCAAGATTCTCAATCTCGGCCCGAGTCACCCGCGGCTGCAGGGCCGAGATCTGGCTGCCGATCCCGTGGTGATGGGCCACGAGACGGCGATGACGGTCGTCCGGGTAGGCGAGGAGCTGCGCGGGGATTTCCAGGTCGGGCAGCGGTTCCTGATCCAGGCGGACGTCTATTACCAGGGCGAGGGCATGGCGTTCGGCTATCGGCTGCCCGGCGGGTACAGCCAGTACCAGATCATCAGTCGCCCCATTCTGGCGGGCGACGAAGGATGCTACCTCCTCCCCGTCTCCGACCAGGCGTGCCATTCCCAGGCCGCTCTGTGCGAGCCGTGGGCATGCGTGGAGGCCGCTTACCAGTTCCGGCCGCGCATGCAGCCGCTGCCGGGCGGTGAGGCCCTGCTGGTGGTGCTCGATGCCGAAGAGGCGCCGAATATCACCGACGAAATGCCGCACCTGCGCCACGCGAAGGTGCTCACGCCGGTGCGCACCCCGTGGCTGCGGGATCCCGCCGGCGCGGCCGCCGGAGTCCGCGCGCTCCGGGAAAAGTTCCCGGAGGGATTCGACGACATCCTCTGCTTCGGTCTACCGCCCCGGAGGGTCACCGAGGCCCTCACCGGTCTCCTGAAGCCCGGCGGCGTCTTCGCCCTGGAGGGCGAAGGCCGGATGGGCCGGCTTCCCATCGATATCGGCAGCGTCCATTATCGAAGTCACTGGTACACCGGCAAGCCGGATGGCGATCCGTACGAGTGGGGCCGGGGCACCGAGCTGCAGCCCGGCGGCATCGCGTGGTTTATCGGCGCCGGCGGGCCGCTCGGCCAGATGCACCTGCAGCGCGCCCTCTCCCTGCCCCGCCCGCCGGCCACCATCATCGTCTCGCAGCGGGGAGGTCCCCGTCTGGAGGACCTCCGCCAGCGCTTCGAAGGCCTGGCGCAGGAGCGGGGAGTCACGTTTATCCTGCTGGACGCAACCGCCCTGGGCGACGGGGTCTATGACGCCGTCCGCGAAGCCAGCGGCGGCCGCGGCTGTGATGACATCTGCGTGGTCATTCCGAGCGCGGAGGTGGTCGCCCGCGCCTTCGAGCTGCTGGCGCCGGGCGGCGGGCTGGACGTCTTCGCGGGCGTGCCCGTGGGTACCGTGGCGGAGCTGGACCTCGGCCGGGTGCCGACCGACGGGGTGCGGCTCTGGGGCACCAGCGGAAGCAGTATTGCGGACCTCCGGACGATCGTGAAGAAGATGGAGAGCGGCTCGCTTCCGACGGAGCGGGTCGTGGCCGCCGTCGGCGGCCTGGAAGCCGTCAAGGGCGGGCTCGAGGCGGTGCGCGACGGGCTCTTCCTCGGCAAGACGGTCATCTTCCCGCACCTGCGGAACCTCCCGCTGCTGACGGTCGACGAGCTGGCGAAGCGGCACCCGAGCATCCGGGAGCGGCTCCTGGACGGTCGCTACTGGACTCCCTCCGCGGAAGCGGAGCTCTTCCGGCTGTACGACAGCCCCTAGTTGGAAGCGGCCCGCACCCGGCGGCGGCGCCGGGAAAGTCCGGCCCGCGGCGCCGCGCGTCCGTCGCGCCGCATCAACACTGCTCCGGGCGCAAATCACGGCGGGTTCCGCCGCGAACTCCCCTCATCAGGCACAGCGAATGTTGAGACTTCAGGATCGGGTGGCGCTCATCACCGGAGGCGGACAGGGGCTGGGCGAGGCGCTGGCGCGCCGGCTGGCCGCGGAGGGCGCGCGAGTCGCCGTGGCGGACGTGAACGGGCCGGCGGCCGAGGCGGTGGCGGCGTCGCTGCGAGAGGCCGGCGCCGACGCGATCGGCCTCCGCGCTAACGTGGCTGACGAGCGAGACGTGGCGGAGATGGTGGCCGGCACGGTGAGCCGGCTTGGCGGGCTGGACCTTCTGGTGGCGAACGCGGGGGTCCTGCGCGCCCATGACATCCAGGAGTTCCCCCTGGACGACTGGAAGCTGGTGCTGGACGTCAACCTGACCGGCTATTTCCTGTGCGCCCGGGAAGCTGCCCGCGTGATGGCGGCGCAGCGGCGCGGAGCGATCATCCAGATCAACTCCAAGAGCGGGAAGAAGGGCAGCTTCCGGAACAGCGCCTATGCGGCAAGCAAGTTCGGCGGAATCGGCCTCACCCAGAGCCTGGCGCTGGACCTGGCCCCGTACGGCGTCCGCGTGAACGCGGTCTGCCCGGGCAACTTGCTCGACGGCACGCTCTGGCAGAAGAGCCTGTACGAGCAGTACGCGAAGAAATGGGGCCTCACCCCGGAAGAGGTCCGGAAGAAGTACGAGGAGCAGGTCCCGCTCGGGCGCGGCTGCACCTATGACGACGTGGCCAATGTGGTGGTGTTTCTGGCCGGGGATGAAAGCAGCTACATGACCGGCCAGGCGATCAACGTGAGCGGCGGCCAGCAGCTCAGCCCCTGAATTCCGCCCCCCAGC
>CAYQDT010000078.1:0-9255 GCA_964416225.1 uncultured bacterium | reverse complement strand
CCCGGCGTACAGGGCTCGGTGCTCGTCAAGGCCGGCGCCAACAACTGGCGCACGTCACTCGTCGGGGTCCTCAGTTCGCACTTTCCGGTGAACAACGTGGAGGTGGAGCGGGGGCGCCCGATCACGCAGCAGGACGATGACCTCCGCGCACGGGTGGTGGTGCTCGGAAAGACCGTGGTCCTGAACCTGTACGGCGACAAGAACTTCGACTGCGTCGGCCAGGAGGTCGCGCTCAATCGAACCCGGTTCACCATCGTCGGAATCCTCAAGGAAAAAGGGACGAGCACCTTCGGCGAGGACCAGGACAATCGGGTGCTGACGCCGCTCCGCACCGCCCTCACCCGCATTCTCAACCAGCGAAATATCAGCTACGTGAGCGTCGAGTGCCGGACCCCGGAGAGTATGGACCTTGCCCAGGAGCAGGTGATCGGGCTGCTCCGGCAGCGCCACCATCTAGCGCCGCCCTTCCCGGACAACGATGATTTCATGGTGCTGAGTCAGGCGCAGCTCCTGACCATCCTCCAGACGGTGACCGGCGTGCTCACCATCCTTCTGGCAAGCATCGCGGCGATCTCCCTCACCGTCGGCGGGATCGGCATTATGAACATCATGCTGGTTTCGGTAACGGAGCGGACCCGGGAGATCGGCATCCGCAAAGCGCTCGGGGCGACGGAAGGCAACATCCGCGCGCAGTTCCTCATCGAGGCCGCGCTGCTATCCATCGCCGGGGGGATCCTCGGGGTCCTTCTCGGCAGTGCGATCTCCGCAGTGGCCGCGCGGATCTCCGGCTGGTCCATCGCGCCGAACGTCACGAGCGTCCTAGTGGCCGTGAGCGTCTCCGCCGGGATCGGGATCTTCTTTGGCTACTGGCCCGCACGCAAAGCCGCCCGTCTCCATCCCATCGAAGCGCTCCGCCGCGAGTAAGACCGGACCGCCGGCTCCGTCGATGCGATGCTCCCCGATCAACGGCGAGCGGGCCGGTTCGGGAGACGGCGGGTGCGAGGGACGCGCACCTGCAGTCCCTTCGGCAGTTGAAAGATGCCCGGCGCAACCTTCAGTCCCGGTTCCAACCTGACGGCGGTCATGGAGAACGACTGGCCCGGCGCCCCCTGCGAGACCATCTTGAGCGGGAGGTTCTGCCAGACGGAAATGCGCGCGTTTCCGACCTCTCGGATCTCGCACGGCTTTCCGAGCAGCGTCTCCTTGCCGACGGGCGTCCCGACCCCTCTGGACATGCCGATCAGCGGCATCTGCTGTCCGGCGGCCGCGTTTCCCTTGGGCGGGTCCTGGCGCACCACCTGGTTCCCCATGGATTTATCGTGGGTGTACAGGTTTTTCCCGTCGCACAGGGTCCAGCCGGAAATCGCCCTGGTCTTGCCGGCCGCGCCGACGGTTCCGGTGATTTCCTGGCGGAAGCGCCTGCCGGAGTCGCTCCAGGTAAGGACCGACCTGCCCTTCATGAGCGGGCTGCTGATCTGGTACGTCACCCGCCCGGTCTGGCTCGCAAAGCCGCTCGACGCAGGCGCCGCCGCACCGACCGCGCTCGCCAGCGCCAGCGCACCCACACCGATCCACCCCGTTCTCATCCGCACTCTCCCCGGTTGGGACCGCCAGCGGCGGCTCCCGCTGCGCGGGAAGGCCCTGGAGCCTCCCAACGCATTGTAGCCGGTTGAGGTCCCGCGTACGCGGCCGGGAGCCAGTGTGGCCGCCGGCGTCAGGGCCGGGGGCTCCCCGGGGTGTTCTCCAGTTCGATAAAATCCTTCAGAAGGAACCAGTACGCCTCTCCGCCAAGCGTCAATTTCGCTTCGGGCTTTCCGTGCCGGTCCCGCAGCACCGCGCCCGTCGCGTCGCGAAGGTACGTCCAGCCCTGCTCCCGAATTTCCAGCCGGGACCGGTCCAGCGCCATCTTGGCGATTTTGAAGGAGAGGTGCACGTGTCCCCGATCCCAGTCCGTATAGACGGGCATCTCGCCCTGCAGCCGGTCATCCTGCACGAGGGTGAGATGAGCGCTGGTGAATGGGGAAAGCGGCCGCTTCCCGGACTTCGCCGCGAGGTCGATCCGAACCCGGAACACGGCGCTCTCGGGAGCCACGTCCACGCGCAGGCTCCGGTCCCAGTCGAGCGTGCTCTTCGAGGTGACCTGATATTCCGTCCACACCGCCCACGCCGCGCGTGTGCCCGTCAGCGCCAGCACGGCGGCCAGAAGCGCGGAACCGACCCTTGCTCGCATCGTCGTGTCTCCCGGTACGAACCGAAGTGCGGCGGGCACTCCGGTTAAGCCTGCTCGTTCGATGCGCGGCAGCGGCGGGAGGTTACGCCAGCGGGGACGGATATCCGGCGAGGAGAGCTCTTACGCCGCGACGCCGTAGTGGCTCAGCCACTGGCGCCCGATGAGCCAGACGTCCGCGCAGCCGGCATCGACGTAGGCTGCGGCGAGGCCCTCGAGGATTTCATCCTGGGTGTAGCTGCCGGTGGGAGGCAGGTGCCGGCGGATGTGGTCGGAAAGGTCCACGGCGTTCGGGTGCCGGCGGGAAGTGATCATCAACGCGGGGCACTCGCTCCAGTGCGCGCGGGGCACCCCGAGGTGCTTCTGGCAGTAGGGAGGAATAAGAGGCTCGGTTGTATTGCCTCTAAGCGTGCGGATGGCGATCCGCGCCCTGCGCATCAGCATGATTTTCCAACTCCCGCACGGCAGCATCTTCACGCAGTTGTTCCACAGGAAGAACGGTGGTGTGAGATGACCCGTGCGGGAGCAAGGCGTTCCGGCTACTTCCGCGCGATCAACCGCCGCTGAACCGCATCGAGTACCGCGCCAAGGAAGATCACGCCGCCCTCCACCAGCTTTCGCCAGCTCGTGTCACCGAACTGACCGCCGAGCATCGGCAGCCCGTTGAAGAGGACACAGAGCAGCACCGCGCCGAGGGCGGTGCCGCCCACGCCGCCGCGGCCGCCGGTAAGGCTCGTGCCGCCGATCACCACCATGGCGATGGCGTTCAGCTCGAAGCTGTCGCTCAGCGCGATCTTCGGGTCCGCGGTGTGATTGATGCCGAGCTGCATCCAGGCCGCCAGCCAGCAGCAGACCGCCATCAGCGTGTAGACGGAGACCTCCACGGCGTTCACCCGCACCCCGTTCAGGCGAGCGGCCTCGCGGTTGGAGCCGACGGCGTACACCCACCGGCCGTATGACGTGCGCCCGAGCACCACCGCGGCCAGCAGGTACAGTCCGATCACCACCGGCATCATGAGCGGATACGGCTGATCCCCCACCGTGAAGCTGGTTCCGCCGAGCGCCGTATGGAGCGCGGGCAAGTCGGTGATGTTGCGGTTGGCCGAGACGAGAAGGGTCGCGCCGTAGGCGGCCACCATCACGGCCAGTGTCACGATGAACGACGGAATCCGCGCGATAGCCACGCAGACCCCCACGGCGGTCCCGATCAGCGCGGCGGCGCCCAGGCTCGCGAGGAGGGCGAGCGTGGGGTCCATCCCGCGCTTGAACAACGCGGCCGCGACGAACATGAGGAACATCATCAGGTAGCCGACCGAAAGGTCGATGCCGCCCGTGAGGATCACGAAGGTCATCCCCAGCGCCAGTACCGCCACGGGGCTGTAGTACTTGAACACCAGGGAAACGGTGGTCGGGCTGATGAATCGCGGCTGGATTCGTCCGAACAGGAGGCACAGCAGCACGATGACCGCCAGGATCCCGATCTGCGTGGCCCAGGGCCCCAGAACCGCCCCGAAGCTCCGGCTCCGCTTCTCCAGCTCGCTCAGGCTTTGCTCACTGCGCGCCGCCATGGATGATCAGGCTCCGCCCTTGAGCTGGTCGGACCAGACTTTCGCTTTTTCCTCCGTGGCCACTTTCTGCGTGATCAGGTAGTGGGGGACTTTCACCTGCGGGTCCGGCGTGCCGCCGTCAAGCAGCTTCTTCGTCTGGCGAACGACCTCGCGGCCCATGTCGATCGGCTCCTGCGCCACGGTGGCCTCGATGTTTCCCTTCCGGATCTCCTCGATCGCGTCCGGATTGCCGTCCACGCCGACGATGAAGATCCGCTTCGGATCGTCCGGCTTCTCGCGGCCCTTCTTGACGTCGATCACTGCGTGAAGGGCGCCGATCGCGTTGTCGTCATTGTGGCAGTAGATCAGCTCGACCTCCGGATGCGCGGTCAGGATAGGGGCGGTAACTTCCTGGCTCTTCTTGGCGTTGAAGTCTCCGACCCCCTTGATCACCGTGACGAGCGGGGTGTTGCTCTTGTTGAAAATGCTCTCCCAGCCCTTGGCGCGGTCCTGGGCGTTGCTCACCGTTTCCAGCCCCCAGAGCTGCACCACGGTGGCCTTGAGCTTCTTTACGTCCGCAGGCTTCGTCGGGTCCAGCTTGTGCCGATCGCAGAGCAGCTTCAAGCAGTACTTCCCCGCTTCCTCGCCGAGGGCCACGTTGTCGGTAGTCACGGCACAGGCCACCCTGGCCTGTGGGTCGCTCACGTGGCGGTCGACGGTGAGGACCGGGATATTGGCGCCGTTGGCCGCCTTGATGGGGTTGACGGCCTGCGTCGTGTCCACCGGAACCAGGATGATTGCACTTACGCCCTTCTGGATGAGCTGGTCCACCTGCTGCTGCTGGTCGGACGCGCTGTCGTTCGCCACGACCACTTCCTTTTTGAAGCCCTGCGCGTCCAGCTCGTCGTCCACGCCCTGGCGCAGGCCCTTGTAGAAGTTGTAGCTCATCGACGCGAGGGCCACGCCGATGGTCTTCCCCGACGAACCGCTCGCCGGCCGGGCGCCGGGCGTGCTCACGGACGGTGCCTGGGCAGTTTTCTCGCCGCCCCCGCATCCGGTCAGGGTGCCGGCGAGGAGCAGCACGGAGCAGGCGGAGCCGAAGAGGGAAAGATGACGCTGCCCGGTTCCCCGGCCGCGGAGATGCTGATGCATGGAGTGCCTTTCAGGAGGGAGCCGGGCGAGGCCCGGAGGAGCCGGCACCGGCATCCTCACCGGTGCGCTCGTCGAATTCTACTGCAGGGGATCGTGGAACAGGCGGCGGGCAGCGCGGGTGCACGCGGCCGTCCTCCGGAAGCGCTGTTCGTGGAACCCTCTAAAGGTTGGCGTACCGCCGGCCGCCTTCCTGTCTCCGCCGGCAGCAGAGCGCCACGGATGCCCCGGAGAGCGGGCGTTTCTTTCCTCGGATCGCCCCATGGCGTTTCCCCACGGCTCCCGCCATGGCTTCCCAGTGCGGGCGCACCGGGACCCGTATCCGGTCACAGCCCGGCCGATGGGCAGGTCGTCGACCGGGCCCGAGCGAACCATGCCGTCAACTCCGCTTCCACACGGCGAGGCGTCCGACCTCGCCCACTTCCGGGAGGGCTCTCATGCATCGACCGATCACCCGCCGCGCGCTGCTGCTGACAGGCGGCACGCTGATGGCTGCTGCCTCCGGACCGCGCCCCTCCGCCGAGCCTGCGGATCCCCCGTTTCACCTGGGAACCGTGACCTACAACGTCTGCAAGGACTGGGACCTTCCCACCCTGCTGCGGATCCTGCCCGCCGCGGGGGTGTCCGGCATCGAGTTCCGGACGACGCACGCCCACGGCGTCGAACCCTCGCTCGGCACGGCGGCGCGGAGGGAGGTGCGGCGGCGCTGCGCGGACGCGGGGATCCGGCAGATCAGCCTCGGCACCACCTGTGAGTTTCAGTCCCCGGATCGGGCGACCGTGCGCAAGAACGTGGCGGAGTGCGCCGAGTGGGTGAAACTGGGCGAGGACCTTGGCGCGCGGGGGATTAAGGTCCGACCCAACGGCCTCCCGAAGGACGTGCCCGTGGACCAGACCCTGGAGCAAATCGGCGCTGCGCTGCGGGAATGCGGCCGGATGGCGGCGGATCACGGCGTGGAGATCTGGCTGGAGGTCCACGGCCCCGGCACTCAGGAGCCGCTCCACCTGCGGCGGATCCTCGACGTATGCGGGCACCGCTCCGTGGGCAGCAACTGGAACAGCAACCCTACGGATGTGAAGGACGGCTCCATCCGGGCCGCGTTCGAGCTGCTCCGGCCCAGCCTGATGAGCTGCCACATCAACGACTTGAGCAGCGGCTACCCGTATGCCGAGCTGTTCCGGCTGATGCGGGAGACCGGATACGATCGCTTCACCAATTTCGAGGTCGGCCGCGCGGTGAAGCCGGAGGAGGGCCTCGCCTTCTACCGGATCTACCGTGCCGACTGGCTGGCCCTCGCGCGCGGCTGACTTCGGGCCGCCACCCCCGAATCGCGGCATGGGGGCGCTGGAGATCGGGGGTCCGGAGAGCAGCGGAGTCCGGAGGGAGCCGGAGTACGGGTCGCGGCGCCCGCTCCGGCTCTCATCGGTCTCCCGCCTACCGTGGTGACCGTCCGCCGCGCGGTTAGTTGCTGTCCGGCGCGGGGATCGGCTTGATCACGATCGGGCCCTTGTTTTTGTCCTTTTTCTTGCCCTGCTTGCCGTCGGCCGAATCGTCGGCTCCGGCTTCCTTCTTGTCAGCCTTCTTGCTCTTCTTGGCCTTGGCTTCTTCCTTGGCGGCGCGCTCCTCCGGGCTAAGGCGGAGATCCTTCGGAACGGCGAGCTCGAAGTGGTACGTATCCACGCCGCGGCGCACCCACATCACGACGAGGTGGCCCGGGTAGATGTTGTTGGCCCGGTTGAAGAGGCGCGACGCCGGGCTGGTCTCCTCGCCGTCGAAGCGGATGATCTCGTCGCCCTCGCGGACGCCCTTGTCGTACGCCTCGCTCTTCTTGTCCACCTGGATGACGAACGGGTAGAAGTTGTTCTTCTCCTCCCCGATGTACATCCCCATCAGCCAGCCGGCCCGCTCCGCCTGGAGCGTCCCTTTTTCCCGTTTCTTGCCCTTCGAGGAGTCATCCGCCGCATGGGCCACGGCGCCAAGCGCGGTGACGCCCGCCAGCGCCACGATTACCAGTCGCTTCATGGGTGCTACCTTTCCTGAAGGTCCCCGGGATCCGCCTGGCGAAGGGGCCCCGCGCCGTCTCTGTAATCCGTCTGGTGAATACGTCGGCCGTTTCGCGCGGCTCCGTTCCTACCGCGCGGGCCAATTCCGCGGCCGCAAGTCCGAGCGGCTCCCCGTTATGTTAGCGAAGCGGCGGCGCCACTTCAAGGAGCCGCTTGGGAGCCAGACCGACTTTTACATTCCGCAGGAGCTTGCGCGCGTCGCAGTCGATGATGCTCACACTGTTGTCGCCGGCATTCGCGGCGTAGACGTACTTTCCGTCGGCGCTGAAGGTGATCCAGTTGGGAGCGTCGCCGGTCGGCACGGAGGTGAGGTACTTCGGCTCCGTCCCGGTTACATCCCACACCATCAGGGCGTTGCCGATGAAGCTGGTGACCCACAGCTCCCGGTCGCCCGGCCGGAGGTCCAGGCCGTGCGTCAGCAGGTAGGCAAACTTCGAGCGGCGGTCCGGCGGTGGCAGCGGGTGCTCCGCCCGGCCGACCTGCTGCCCGGTGGTCAGGTCCGCCCACGCGAAGCCGTGCAGCCCTTCCAGGGCCACGAAGAGCCGGCGCTCGTCGCGGGTGACGCAGAGCGGCCGCACCGCCCCGTCGAAGCGGATCGTTTGCTTGAGCGTGTGTCCACCGCCGAAATCGAACTGGCGCACGAGGTGGTCGGCAATGGACGTGGCGTACATGAACCGTGCCCCCTTCGGGCAATAGCAGTTGTGCGCGTGCCGGCCGACCGGTAGCGTCTTGACCACCTGCCGCGCGCCCACGTCGACCACGTCCGCGCTCCCGCTGCTGGCGATCGCCACGTAGAGCCACCTCCCGTCCGGCGTCACCGCGAGCTGGTTGGGGACGCCGGAGAGTGCGATGCTTCCCTGGATCTCGTCCGTCGCCGGGTCGATCACCTTCAGGCACCGCTCCGACTCGACGCTGCAGAAGAGGCGGCGGCCGTCCGGCAGCGCCGCGAGACCATGCGGGTGGCTTCCGGTCTTGATGCTGCGGAGGACCTCCTGCCGAACCGGATCCACCACGCTCACGTCATCTCCCGCGGTGTTGCAGACGTACAGCTTGCCGCGCGCCGCCTCCGCCGCAGTGGGGACGGGTGGGGAGAGCGAGAAACCGGCGGCGGCACCGGCGCCGAGGCGGAGAAACAGGCGGCGCTGCATGGAAAGCTCCTTCCGGTGGGTGTCTTTTTAGCGAGGAAAGGGAATGCGTGCTCTATTCGCGTTCCGCGGGAGAGCGCGAGGAATCCTTTGGCATGCACGGCCGACGAGCGGGCCGGCCCTGCCGCGCTATAATTGAACCCGGCCGGATGCCGTCCCCGCAGGGATCCGGCCCCGGCCCGCCGCACTGCAAAGGGTCCTTTTTTCACGCCGCGCTCCGCACCAGCTATGCCTGTCCGCACCTTCAATCGAATCCTTGTTGCGAACCGCAGCGAGATCGCCATCCGGGTCTTCCGCGCCTGCTCCGAGCTCGGAATCCGCACCATCGGCATCCACTCCAAGGAAGACCGGGGCGCGCTCCATCGCTACAAGGCGGACGAGACTTATCCCCTCCCCCAGAACCGGGACCCGCTCAAGGCGTACCTCGACATCCCGACGATCGTCCAGATCGCCCGGGAGCGGAAGGCGGACGCGGTGCACCCGGGTTACGGCTTTCTCTCGGAGAACGCGGAGTTCGCGCGGGCGTGCGCGGAGGCGGGGATCGCGTTCATTGGTCCTACTCCGGAGCTGCTGGAGCAGATGGGAGACAAGACGGCGGCGCGCAAGCAGGCGCAGTTGCTCGGCATCCCGGTGGTGCCCGGCACGGATGAGCCCCTCCCCACGCCCGAGGCGGCGGTCGCCTGGGCGCAACAGGCGGGCTACCCGGTCATCCTGAAGGCTTCTTTCGGCGGCGGCGGCCGCGGGATGCGCGTGGCCAACAACGACCGCGAGCTGGTGGAGTACTTCACCGCGGCAACCCGCGAAGCGGAGGCAGCTTTCGGCCGCGGCGACGTCTTCCTCGAGAAGTACCTCCGCCGTCCGAAGCACATCGAGGTCCAGGTCCTGGCGGACACGCACGGAAACACCGTCCACCTGTTCGAGCGAGACTGCTCCGTTCAGCGCCGGCACCAGAAGGTGATCGAGATCGCCCCGAGTCCCTCCATCACCCCCGAGCTGCGGGAGGCGCTCTGCGGCGACGCGGTCCGGCTGGCTTCGTCCATCGGCTACATCAACGCCGGAACCGTGGAGTTCCTGGTCGACGAAGAAGGCCGTTACTATTTCATCGAGATGAACCCCCGCATCCA
>CAYQDT010000077.1:0-9277 GCA_964416225.1 uncultured bacterium | reverse complement strand
TAGCGGATCAATCTGTTCCAGCTCGATTTCGAACGGATGAGGGGCGTCTCCGCGGTACTTCATTCTGCCGTATACATCAACCATCGGCTCCGTGTCGAGCAACGCGCCCAGGTCGGGGAACTGCCCCTTTCTATAAGTGCAGCGTATCCTAAATGGTCCAGCCACAGGATACATGAACACCACGCGGGGGTTAGAGTGAAGATTGAGGGCCTGGAGCCTGCCGCGAAACGTGCCGAAGCTGCTGTATACGTTTTTGAGCAGTTTGGCGACTTTGGCGTCAAAGTCTCTAGGCACGTATATCGTGTGATCGTCAGCCTTGAAACGAATAGCTGTAAGGTGCTTACGGTACCCAGCGGTATGTTTCTGATACGCTTGAAGGGTAGGAACGGCTATTCCTTCTGGCTCCTCGCCGCGGTTGATCTGTTCAATGTGACGCGCGAAACGGGCAACCACCTCAGGCCCGAGGTCCTGTCGGCCCTTCTCAGGAACAGCGCGCACCCTGACATTCACCGGACTTGCATAGGATAGCGTGACGATCTGATAGGCAGTCGTGCGGACGCCTTCGCCGCTGATCTCCCGTTCCTCAGCGGCGAGTGTCGCAAGCCACTGTTGTAAGAACTGCTGGAGTTCGTCCAGACGCAGTGCTCCCCCGTCCTCACTTGCGCCTTCCAACTCCAAGCCTAGTTCCCGGCTACGATCTACTGCCATGCTTGTCCTTGCGGGAAGATAATCCGGAATCCTCTCCCCGTGCTTCCTTTGCCCTCTGCGCCCCTTACGAAAGACTCTCTCCGATCAACTCATTGTACTCCAGCCGCTTGCCGGAGACATTCATCGCCACTTTCAGGAAGCAGCCCGGGTCGTTGTCCTTCCGCTTGTTGAAACGGAAGTTCTGCTCATCGAGATAGCGGAACAGGTGGTGGGGTTCCACGGACACATAGGTGCCCTTGATGGAGCGCTTGAGCAAGCTCCAGAAATTCTCAATGCCGTTCATGTGGACCGTTCCGTCCACGTAGGCGTCCGGGGGTCAATGACCTTGTGCGCGTACTCGTTTAGCCCCTCATAGGACGCCAGCGCGTCCGTGTGGACGGCGGAGCCCGGCTCTACGTGCGCCCGAACTCCGCCTGCACGGTCTGCTTCATGTTCGGAACGACCTTCACATTCACGCGGCTGGTAGCGCCCTCTCCGTGGCGCTCTAGCAGCCCCATAACGACCGCCTTAACCACCGCGCCGCGTCCCTTGGCCTTCCGCTTGCCAGGGTGCATGGTGCGGGCCTTGCCGCCAATGAAGGTTTCGTCCGCTTCATCCTCGCCCTTCATCTTCACAATCGTGCCCATCTGCATCGCCAAGCGGAGGCGCTGCAGCATAAACCAAGCGGTCTTCTGGGTCACGCCAAGGGCGCGGTGCAGTTCGTAGCTGCTGATCTCGTTCTTCGCGGTGGCAAGCAACCACATCGCTACCAGCCATTTGTCCAACGGGAGGGCGCTATCCTCGAAAATCGTGCCGACTTTCACGGAGAACTGCTTGCGGCAACCGTTGCACTGCCATTTGCGCTGGCTCTCCATGAATCGAACCTGCTCGGACTGGCAGTGCGGGCAGGAAACGGCATCCGGCCAACGCATCTGGACCATGAAATCCAGGGTGTTGCCTCGGTCGGCAAAGTAGCGGGTTGTCTCAAGGAGAGTGGTCGGAAGGTTCGTCGCAGTGCTCATGGTGAACTTATGTTACCATGTAGTGGATGCTTCGTCAAGTATATTATTGCCATAGGAAAACCCCCAACAGACGCAAGCAGCGCCGAAGCCAGCGAATGGCATCGTGCCCCCAGGACCGGAAGGGCCTTCCCACCCTCCTCCGGGGTATCCTGGGCCGCGGGCCGCCGGTACCCGTATCATCCATCTTAGGGCGTCCCCGACGGCGGCGATCCACCGCCCACGGCGATCCACCGCCCACGCCTCCTGTCCGTACGTCGAAGAGTATGCTGGAAGAAACACGTGATTACGAGTTCGTGGTGATCGGCGCCGGGATGGCGGGGCTTACCGCGGCGGTGACCGCCGCGCGCCGCGGGCTGCGGACCGCGCTCATCGGCGACCGTCCGGTGCTGGGAGGAAACGGGAGTAAGGAGGTCCGCGTCTGGCTGCACGGCGCGAACGGCGGGGAGAATAACCGCTACTTTCGGGAGACCGGGCTGATGGAGGAGCTCCGGCTGGAGAACCTCTACCGCAATCCGCTGGGCAATGCGGAGCTCTGGGATACGGTGCTGCTGGATGCGGTGGTGGGCCAGGAAAACCTGGACCTCTACCTCAACACGGTGGTGACCGAGGTGGAGATGGCCTCGCCCCAGTGGATTGCCGGAGTGAGCGGCTTCACGCTGGCCTCCGAGCGGCGCTGGAGCTGGACCGCGCCGCTCTTCGCCGATTGCACCGGCGACGGCACGGTGGCGTTCCTCGCCGGGGCGGAGTTCCGCACGGGGCGGGAGTCCCGCCACGAGTTCGGGGAGCAGCTCGCACCGGAGCGCGCGGAGCCGTACACGCTCGGCGGGACGCTGCTCTTCGCGCTGAAGGATGCCGGCCGGCCCGTCCCGTTCGCCGCGCCCCGCTGGGCGCATTGTTTCACGGAAGAGGACCTCCGCCACCGGGCCCATCGCACCCCCGGCACCGGGCATGAGTACTGGTGGATCGAGTGGGGTGGGGAGCTGGATACGGTCCACGACCACGAGGCGATCCGCCACGAGCTGCTCCGGATCGTGTACGGGATCATCGACCACCTGAAGAACGCTCCGGAGCACGCGGACGACATGGCCCACTACACGCTGGAGTGGGTCGGGGCGGTTCCGGGCAAGCGGGAGTCCCGGCGGTTCCTCGGCGACTACCTCCTCACGGAAGCGGACCTCCTGGAGCAGCCGGCGTTTGAGGACGCCGTGGCCATCGGCGGCTGGAACATCGATCACCACCCGCCGCGGGGCATCTTTTCACCGGAGCCGCCGAGCTTTCACTTCCACCTGCCGGGCGTGTACAACATTCCGTTCCGCTGCCTCTACGCCCGGGATGTGGACAACCTCCTGCTGGCCGGCCGGAACGCGAGCGCCACCCACGTGGCGATGTGCAGCACGCGCGTCATGCTCACGGGCGCGCAGATGGGCGAGGCGATCGGCGCGGCGGCGTTCCAGTGCCGGCTCCGGCACTGCGCGCCGCGGGACCTGGTCCAGGAGGGTGGAATCTACGCGCTGCAGCAGGAGCTGCTGAAGTACGACCACGCCATCCTCGACGTGCGGAATGAGGACCCGCACGACCTGGCACGGACGGCGCGGGTGACGGAATCCAGCTTCGCGGACGCGGCGCTCGAGCGGCGGGACGGCGACGCGCGTCTCGACCGGGCGCGGGCCCTGATGCTGCCGCTGGCGGGAAAACTGGAGCACGTGGAGCTGTTGCTGCAGGCGGAGGTGGAAAGCGCGCTCCGCTACGCACTCCACGCGCCGAACGAGCGCGGCAACTTCATTCCCGGGCCGGTCCTCAGCGAGGGGGAGGTGCGGCTGCCGGCCGGGACCGAGCCCGCCTGGACGCCGCTGCCGGTCCCCCTGGGCGATGCGGAGCCCGGCTTCTACTGGCTGCTCCTGCGCCCGGAAGACCGCGTCCGCGTGGGGACCACCCGGGAGCGGCTGGCCGGCGTCCTCTCCTACGTCCACGCGCCGGACTGGAAGCCTGACCAGAAGCCCGACCAGAAGCCCGACCCGAAGCCCGATTGGAAGCCGGAGCCGGAGCCGGAGCCGTGGCCGCACGATCGCCGCCACCGCAACCCCTTCTCCCCGTGGCGCAAGATGGGCGAGAATCTCTGCTTCCGCACGGACGCCTGGATACCCGCCTTCTATGGCGGGGATCAGGTGACGAACGGGGTGGCGCGCACCCACCGCACGCCCAGCATCTGGGTCAGCGCGCCGATGGCCGGCTCGAAGCCGGAGTGGATCGAGCTGAGCTGGGACACTCCCCGGGAGATCGGCGCGGTCTACCTCTACTTCAACACGGACCTCGACCGGGATCTGCGGAACATCTGGCAGGAGCAGGCGGAGCGGGTGATCCCGGAATGCGTCCGGCACTACCGGGTGCTGGCGTGGGGCGGGACGGAGTGGCGGGAGCTGGCCGAGGTGCGGGACAACTACCAGCGGTTTCGCATCGAGCGCTTCCCGGCGGTCCGGACGGAGCGCCTCCGCGTGGAGATCCTCGGCACCAACGGCGATCCCCGGGCGCAGCTCTACCAGGTGCGCGTCTACGGTCCGGAAGGTTGACCGTTGGTGCGACGACGGGCGTGGGGCGGGGACGGGAGCGCAGGTTGCGACTGGCTGGCGTTGCTGGGGAGCGGCCGGAACCGGGGCACCGGCTAATCCGGGGCTAAGGCCCTCCGGGCCCGGGAAGCATGGGGCTTGCCTCGGCTGGTAGCCCTGTTTTCGGCCGGTGGCTCGTTCGGGTACCGCTGGGCGAGAGACCCCCGGGCTTCATCGCTCCTCGTGATCGCTCGATGCGGTGGGGTGCCCGTTGAGGTGTGGTGTGGACGACCCCTTCCCGCGCCGCTTCCCCCACCCGTCCGGAATTCGGTACGGAGCTCTCCGCGGTCCGCGAGGAGGGCCGGGTGACAGGCCGGAAACGCCGAAGAGGCCGCCGGGAGCGGACTCCCGGGGCCTCTTCGGACTTCGTCAACGTGGGCGAGGTGTTACACCGCGCGGGTCCGCGTGGCGGTCATCAGCAGGCGGATCACCAGCACGAACAGGGCCGCGCCGATGATGGCCGGGATGACCTGGATGCCGCCGATCACGGGGCCAAACTGCAGCAGCGTGCCGCCGAGCCAGGCGCCGACAAGACCGGCGATGATCGAGCCGATCCAGCCGCCGGGGATCTTTTCCCCCGCGATCATCTCGCCCAGGGCGCCGGCCACGGCCGCCACGATCAGCAATATCAGAAAACCAAGAAGGTCCATTTTCGAATTCCCCCAATCCCTCTCCCGGTCTCCACTGCTCGTTCCGACCGGGCTTCACTCCCTAACCAGCCCCGTTGTACCCAGGCCATGCGGAGGGCAAACCAGCCCCCGCTGCGGGGTGGGGTCCGCCGGGAGCCGGACGAGAGCCGGGCGGGCAGCGTCCTGGTGACGCTCGACGAGGCGGGACGTTCCGGTCATTTTCCGGGTCAGCGGGGGGTGTCTGCACCGAAGCCGGGCCGGGCGGCTTCGGTGCAGGCGCGGACGTGGTTAATGGTGTCGGTCGTGACGTCGCTCGATCCGCTCGTCCAGCCGCTGCTCCTTACGCAGGAGCTTGCCCTCCTTGCGGTTGAAGTGGCGCTCCCACCGGGCGAGATTGCGCAAGTTTTGCGGGCGCGGGTTCGGATGGTTGCGGGCCCACGTCCGGTGTTTCCGGTTCCATACCCGCTCCCGGTGCGCGAGGCGCCGCTCCACGCGGTGCTCCCGCTTCCGCAGGCCTTCGGCCCGCGCGGGCTGGGCGAGCCCGGCGAACAGGGTCGCGGCCAGCACCCCCAGAAGTAGCAGCCGTTTCATGCTCGGTCTCCTTGCTGGAGCCTCGACGGGCTCCTTGACTGCCGGCGGAACGGGACCGTTCCGGACCGGTTGCGGTTCAGGCGGAACCGGGGGTTCCGCTCCCGGTTTTACTCTACCAGCGGATCCCCGGAAATCAAGCGAGTAAGCGGCTGGCCGGAGGGGGGAGCGGCGCCGGCGCTTGCCGGTACGCCTGCTGGAGCGGCTGCGGGTGGAGCGGCTACAGGTAGCGGCGCACCGAGTGGAGGCGCGGAGTCCAGCACGGCTCGGACAGGCGGTTGATCCGGACGCAGGCACTGCCGAGGGCGTGGACGAACCGCTGGTGGTCCAGCATCAGCCCGACGTGGGTGATCTTTCCGTCCGGGCCTTCCGGGCTGAAGAAGACAAGGTCGGCGGCGGCCGGCTGCGCGGTCCGGTCTCCCTGCGTCGCTTGCTGGCCCGCGTCTCGGAGGAGGGCGATCCCGTGGAGCCGCATCACGAGCTGGACGAAGCCGGAGCAGTCGATGCCCAGGGGGCTGCAGCCGCCCCAGAGGTAGGGCACGCCCCGGAGGCGGAGGGCCGTCCGGGTGATGGCCCGGGCCTCCCGCGGGCGAAGCGGCGTCTCGCCGAGGGGAGTGACGCGGTGGGCTTCCGTCCAGAGCGCGCGGCCGTCCGGCAGGAGCAGCCGGCGCCAGCCCTCGGCCTCCTCCAGCAGCGGAAGGTGCGTGCCGAGGGGGGCGTGCGCCGCCGGCGCCAGGCGGTAGTCGTTCCGGAGGCGGAGATTGATCCAGAGATCGGTCACCTCCGCGCGGGGCGCTCCCCAGCCCTCCGGCGGGTTCACCACGCCCGCGGCCTCCACCCAGCCCCGGTAGCGGTCCGGCGTCTCGATCCGGAGCCACCCGGCCGACGCCTGGAGCCGGTGGACCGGCATCCCGAGGAGCGCCTGGGAGACCTGCTCCGAGGCAAGGTCCGGCGCGGCATACATCGGCAGGACGGGAGCCGAAATGAGCAGTTGTTCCGGCGAGGGCGCGGGCATGGGTGAGTGGGTGAGCGAGACGGTCGTTCCTCACCCACTCTAACATTCCGGTCGCGGCGGCGTCAGGCGGGCTGCCAGCGCTGGCGCTCCACCAAATCGCGCTTCATGCGGCCGCGGATCCGGTGCAGCCGGCCGCGGACCTGGCTGCGGGAGACCCCCAGCAGCGAGCTGATCTCATCGTAATTGTAGCCGTCGAAATAGAACAGCTCGAGGAGCCGCCGCTCCTCCTGGGGGAGCCGCGCGATGGCCTGGTGGACCGCCACCTGCGCCCCGGCCTGGTACTCCTGATTCAGCGCGATATCCACCGGGTCCAGCACCACGTCGTGCGCGAGGCTGATCAGGTCCGGCTGCCACGCGTCCAGCTCCTGATCGGCGGGCCGGCGCCGCCGGGCGCGCAGGATGTCCAGCGCCACCCGCGTGGCGATGCTGTAGAGCCATGCCTTGCCGGAAGCGCTGCCGCGGAAGCTGGAGCGGGCGCGCCAGGCGTTGCAGAAGGTGAGCGTCAGCGCGTCTTCCGCATCCTCGTGGCTGTGCAGCTTGCGGAACAGGAAGCCCTGCAGACCGTCGCGGTGGCGCTGGAACAGGGTGTTGAAGGCTTCACCGTCGTCCGAGGCGGACCGGCACAGCAGCTCGCGGTCTTCCAGGAGGGCAGGAAAATCCGGCGGAGCCGGGATGAAAGCGGGAGAGTGCGTCTGCATGGTAACGTTTCCCGGAGGTGGTGGGTCGACCGGCAGCCGCGCGAGCGTCCTCGCGGCGGGTTCTGAGGGAAGAATACCGCCCGAACATGAAGAGCTGATGAAGAGGCCGGCGGGAAAGCGGGGGCCCGCGGCCGCTTCCCGAGGAGGACCCATCGCCGGGCTTCATGCAGCCTTCATCTTTGGCGGCTAATGTACCGGAGGCCGGACTCAAACAGGACCGGTAGCGGTAGCAGAAGCAGGAGCAGGAGCAGGAGCAGCAGCAGAAGCAGTAGCAGGAAACGGAGGAGACGCTGATGCGGATCTTGCTGGTGGAGGACGATGAGGGCATCGCGCAGGTGATCCGGCGCGGGCTCGAGGCCTCGGGTTACTGCGTGGAGATCGCCGCGGATGGAGAGGCCGGGCTGGGGCTCGCCCGGAGCGGCGGCTTCTCGCTGTTGATTCTCGACCTGATGCTTCCCGGACGGGATGGCTGGAGCGTGTGCCGCGAGCTGCAGCAGCTCGGCCACCGGCTTCCCGTGCTGATCCTGAGTGCGCGCGATGGTCTGGAGGAGCGCCTGCGCGGCTTTGACGCGGGCGCGGACGATTACCTCGCCAAGCCGTTTCACTTCGCCGAGCTGCTGGCGCGGGTGCGGGTGCTGCTCCGCCGGGACGGCGGGGTGGCGAAAGACGGGGTGCCGGCTACGGCGGACGCCGCCGGTGTGGGATGAAGCGGACGTCGCCGCCGGCGAGGCGGCGGGCGCCGCGTGGATGACTGGCCTGCTTGCCTCTTAACCAGACCTTAATCCCGCCGCGCGGTCGCCGGCAAGGAGCCGTGCTCGCCGGGGCGAAACTAGAGGGGGAGCGTGAAGCTGTTGTTGAGCCGCTAAGGAGAAAGGGCGACGCATCGTTCACGCCGGCTCAACCTGCGCCTCCGGCTGCCGGTCCCGCGATGCGAAGGGGTGCAGGGGACGGGCCGCGCGGCCTTCGCCGGCAACTGTATTCGCTGCCGCCCTTGCCGCTGCCGGACGCGCGGCGCCGCACGGGAGCCTCACCGGTCACGTGCGCGGAGAGGGCGGCCAGTCATGGGCGGATCGGCCCGTTGTGGGTGGATCCGCCGGTCATGGGCAAATCGGGATGAAGATCCTCCTGATCGAGGATGAGGGCCCTATCGCCGCGGTGATCCGGCGCGGGCTGGAAGGCGCCCAGTTCCACGTGGACGTGGCGGGAGACGGGGAGACCGGTCTGCAGCTCGCCCTCACGGAAGAGTACGGCCTGGTGATCCTGGACCTGATGCTTCCGCGGCGCGATGGGTGGAGCGTCTGTGAAGCCCTCCGGGCGCGTCGCAGGACCACCCCCATCCTGATGCTCACCGCACGCGACGCCGTGGGGGACCGGGTGCGCGGCCTGGAGATCGGGGCCGACGACTACCTGCCGAAGCCGTTCGACTTCTCAGAACTTCTGGCCCGCGTCCGGGCACTACTCCGGCGGGACAAGGTCCACAAGACACGCACCATCCGCGTCGCGGACCTGGAGGTCGATACCGCCGCCGGCACGGTCCGGCGCGCGGGGGTGGAGCTCCACCTGACGCGCCGGGAGTACACGCTGCTGGAAGCCCTGGCCGCGAACGAGGGCCGGGTGCTCACGCGGGAGGCCATCCAGGACCGCGTGTGGATGGATGAAGAGAGCTACTCGAACACGGTCGACGTGCACATCGGGACGCTGCGCAAGAAGATCGACGCCGGGCACCCGGTGAAGCTGATCCAGACCGTGCATGGGATGGGCTACACCCTGCGCGGACCGGAAACGGCCGCGTCCGAGGCTGCGGCGGAGAGTCCCGGATGAGGTGGAACTCGGTCCGAGTACGGCTCACCCTCTGGAGCGTCACCGTCCTGGCGCTGGTCCTGGCCGGCTTCGCGGCGGCGCTCTGCTACAGCCTCCGCATCAGCCTGGCCACCTCCGTGGACCGGGAGCTGGCCGCGGGAGCCACCAGTGTGGCGATGCGCTGGTCCCGCCCGCGCGGCATGTCGTTCCGCGCGGATCCCGTGAGCGATCCCCG
>CAYQDT010000076.1:0-9291 GCA_964416225.1 uncultured bacterium | reverse complement strand
GCGAGCAAGAAGACGCGCGGCAAGCCGCAGAGGCCGCCAACGCCGCCAAGAGCGCCTTCCTGGCCAGCATGAGCCACGAGATTCGCACCCCGATGAATGGCATCATCGGGATGGCGGACCTCCTGACGGAGACCCCGCTCACCCGGGAGCAGTCGGACTACGTGCGGGTCTTCAAGCGTGCCGGCGAGACCCTCCTGACACTCATCAACGACATCCTGGACCTCTCCAAGATTGAAGCCGGCCACATGGAACTGGAAGCGGCTCCCTTCGATATCGTGGACGTGGCGGAAAAATCGGTGGAAGTGCTGGCGGTCCCCGCGCACGAGAAGGGGCTGGAGCTGCTCTGTCATTTCGATCCGTCGCTCCATACCTGGCGCGCCGGGGTTCCGAACCGCATCCGCCAGGTACTGCTGAACCTGATCGGCAACGCCATCAAGTTCACGGAGCGCGGCGAGGTGGTGGTCCAGATCACCGGGAGCCGGGCGGGCGATCCGCGGGCGCCGCTGCACGTCCGCGTGCGGGATACCGGGATCGGCATCCCCCGGGAGAAACAGGAGCACATCTTCGGAAAGTTCACCCAGGCGGACAGCAGCACCACGCGCCGGCATGGGGGCACGGGGCTGGGCCTCGCCATCTCCCGGCAACTGATCCAGCTCATGGGAGGCGAGATGTGGCTGGAGAGCAGCGTCGGGGAGGGCAGCACGTTCCACTTCACGCTCCCGCTCCCCTGCGTCTCCGCTGCGCCGGCGCAGGCGCTGCCGCCGCCGGCGACGCTGCAGGGCGTCAAGGCGCTGGTGGTGGATGACAGCGCGACGAACCGCCTGATCCTGTGCGAGCTCCTGACCCGCTGGGGCGCCCGCGTGGTGACGGCCGGGACCGGTCGCGCCGCCCTGGACGAGCTGGAGCATGCCCGGCACCTCGGCGACCCGTTCCGCGTGCTCCTCCTGGACCGCCGCATGCCGGATCTGGACGGTTTCGACGTGGTGGACGTTCTCCATTCCCGCGGCAATTCTCTTGGGCTGATCATGCTGATGGTCACCTCCGATTCCCGCGGCGGCGATATCACCCGGGCCAAACATACCGGGGTGTCGCACTACCTGACCAAGCCGGTCAAGCAGGGGGAGCTCAAAGCGGCACTCATCTCCGCCCTGGAGGCCGCCCCCGCCCCCTCCGAAGCGCGCCCCGCCGGCGCGAGCAGCGGCGCGACGGACCCGGACTCCCGCGCGGAGTTCCCGGTGCCTGAGGTCCAGCTGCCCGAGGTCCCGCTGCCCGCGCCCGGAGGCCGGCAGGTGCTGCTGGTGGAAGACGCGGCGGACAACCGCGCGCTGATCCTGGCCTACCTCAAGAAAACGCCGCACCGGGTGGAGGTGGCGGAGAATGGCGAGGTCGCCGTGCGGAAATTCAAGGCCGGCTCGTATGACCTGGTCCTGATGGACGTGCAGATGCCGGTGATGGACGGCTACGCCGCTACTCGGGCGATCCGCGCCTGGGAGCGGCAGCAGGGGCTGCGGGAAACCCCGATCATTGCCCTCACCGCGCATGCGCTCTCCGAGCACGCGGCGCTCAGTGCGGAAGCCGGCTGCAGCGCCCACGTCACCAAGCCGATCAAGAAGACGACCCTGCTGGCAATGATCGAGCAGTTCGTCACCGACCGGGAGGCGGGGGACGCGGGACCGCAGGACGCAGCGCAGCGGGGCGCCGCACGCCCGGAGACGGGACAGAAAGCCGGCGGACAGAACGACATGGGAGCGAGCCAGACGCAGGAGAGCGGCAATGAGTGGTGATGGCGAGACGGGCCCGTCCGAACGGACCGTGGTCCGCGTGGACGCCGATATCCAGGACCTGGTCCCGACGTTTCTGGAGAACCGCGGCGAGGACGTGCGAAAGCTAGACCTGGCACGGGCGGCCGGCGACTTCCAGACGGTTCGCCGTCTGGGGCACAGCATGAAGGGTGCGGGCGGCGGCTACGGGTTCGACCGGATCACCGAGATCGGCGCGGAGCTGGAGCGGGCGGGGACCGAGGCGGACGCGCGCCGGGCGGAGCGCTGCACCCGCGCGCTGGAGCGGTACCTGCGCGAAGTCGAGGTGATCTATGAGTGAGCCGGGGAAGGCGGTGATTATGGTGGTGGACGATCACCCGGACACCCTCGCGCTGACGCAGCGTCACCTTCTGAACGCCGGGTACGAGACGGTGGGCGCCTCTTCCGGTCGCGAAGCGCTGCAGATGGCGCCCCGCGCCAAGGCGGATCTGATCCTGCTGGACGTGGTGATGCCGGACATGGACGGCTATCAGGTCTGTGCCCAGCTCCAGGCGGATCCCGCCACCGCGTTCACTCCCGTGGTCTTTGTCACCGGGCTGGAGCAGGACCAGGACCGCGCCCGCGCCTTTGCCATGGGCGCCGTGGACTACCTGGTCAAGCCGGTGCGCCGCGAGACCCTGCTCGGGATCGTCCGCACGCACCTCGAGACCAAGTCCCGCTGGTATCAGGTGCGTGCCGCCACGGACCTCTGGGACGAGGTGCCCCTTCCCCAGAAATTCACGCAGTTCCGCGACTCCCTCGTCAAGCGGCTCCGCCTGGACGAGGAGACGGCGGCGCGCCTCTCCTCGATCAAGAGCGCGGATATCTACCAGTACGCGGACGTGCTGAACGTGGAGGAGAGCACGCTGGCGCAGTACATGGCGGACTTCTTCGGCCTCTCCTACGTGGAGGAGATCAAGGCGGAGACAATCCAGCTCGGGCGGCTCCCGTCCACCTTCTGCCGCGCGAACTACGTGGTGGCGGTCGAGGACGAGTCGATCGGCCCCGCGTTCGTGATCGCGAACCCGTTCGTCTGGGGGCTGGCGGAGCTGGACATCCTGAACCGCGCGTTCGACCGCAAATCCTACCGGCTGCTGCTCACCGAGAAGAGTAAGATCGCATACCTCTTCTACGACCGGGCCCTCGGAACCCAGCTTGAGAAGCCCGGGACGATCGAGCTCACTCCGCTCGACGAGCTGGAGCGGCGCACGATCTCCGTGGAGCAGCTGCTCCAGGAGGCCAGCCAGGCCACCCCGGTGGAGATCGTGAACGCGCTGATCTCGGACGCCGTGACCAAGGGCGCCAGCGACGTGCATATTGAGCCGGACCGGGAGCGGGTCCGCGTCCGCTACCGGATCGACGGCCGGATGCGCACCGTGGTGGTGCTGCAGCCCGGCCATCTGAGCGGCATCGTCGCCCGGATTAAGGTCATGTCGGGAATGGACCTGGCCGAGACCCGAAAGCCGCAGGACGGCGGCATGCTGGTCCATCTGGCCTCGCGCGACCTGGAGCTGCGCACCTCCACCCTGCCGACCACCCTCGGGGAAAAGATCGTGCTCCGGATCATGGGAGGCAAGATCTCGTTTCAGAGCCTGGACGGCATCGGAATGGCGCCGGACACGCTGCGCGGGTTCCGGAAGCTGCTCTCCGCCACGCAGGGCATGGTGCTCGTCACCGGCCCGACCGGCTCCGGCAAGACGACGACGCTCTACAACGCCCTCGGTCACCTGAACGACGAGGACGTGAACATCCTCACCGTCGAGGATCCGGTGGAAGCGGACCTGCCGGGGATTGCGCAGGTACAGATTCACGAGCGTGCCGGGCGTGGTTTCTCCGATGTACTGCGCGCCATGCTCCGGCAAGACCCGGACATCATCATGATCGGCGAGATCCGGGACCAGGAAACGGCCGAGATCGCCTGTCGGGCCGCCCTGACGGGCCACCTCGTCCTCTCAACCGTCCACACCCAGAACACCCTGGGAACACTGGTCCGCCTGTTCGACATGGGCGTGGCTCCCTATCTTGCGGCTTCCGCACTGAACGGCGTGGTGGCGCAGCGCCTGGTCAACCGCGTCTGCAGCTCGTGCGACCAGGCGTACACGCTGCCGCCGAATCTGCACCGCGCCTTCGAGCTGCGCTTCGGCGACCTCCACGGCGCGCGCTGGCGGCGCGGCACCGGCAGCGCGCGCTGTCACCGCACCGGCACCCACGGACGGGTCGGCGTGTTCGAGCTCCTGACGGTGGATGATGACCTCCGGCATCTCCTCACCGACGGCGCCCCTCCCAGCACGCTTCGCGCCTACGTCCAGGAACGCGGCTTCCGCACCCTCGAAGAGGATGCCTTCCTGAAGGCGTTCCACGGGGTGATTCCGCCGGAGGCGGTCGTTCAGCTCGGCCTCGGCCTGGCCCTGGAGCTGGAGGACCTCACCGACGATCCGCCGCCCGCGCTCACCGCCGCGGATCGGGCGCGAGAATCGGCGGCCCGCACCCAGGCGAGCGGGGAGCGCTAACCCGCCGCGCCAGCCGCCTCATTCCCACGCCCCCGTACGCGTCCGCGGCCGGAGGCGCGCCGGCCGTGGTTTGCCACGGAGGACCAGTCGTGGTAAACTACGGCCGTTCAGATCAGATCGAGTTCGTAGCGCACCGTTTCGGACGCCCCGTGCACCCAGCGCTTCGCGGGGCTTTTTGGTGTCCACACTGCCGACGGACCCTGCTCTTCTGACCCCACGCGGCCGGGGTTTGGCGGCCGCCTTGACCCGGCCTCTCGCGGCCGGAAAGGAATGACATGAGCAAGCGCCTATTCGTTGGCAATCTCTCTTTTGATGTATCCGAAACGGAGCTGCAGGACGCCTTCGCGCCGTACGGCTCCACGGGCGCGACGATCCCGACCAACGAGTCCGGACGCCCCAAGGGCTTCGGGTTCGTGGACGTGGCGGACGACCAGCTCGCCGCGGCAATCGCCGCCTGGGACGGGAAGGACCTGCGCGGCCGAACGGTCGCGGTGAACGAAGCGAAGCCGCGCCCCGAGGTGACCCACTGGGGCAACGGCGGCGGCCGGTCCAGCGGCGGCCGGGGCGGCTACGGGGGCGGTGGCGGCCGGGGTGGCTACGGCGGCGGCGGTGGCGGCCGAGGTGGCTACGGCGGCGGCGGCGGCGGCGGCCGCGGCCGCTGGTAATCATGGTCGCGCTTGCCCCAGCGGGGACGAGCCCGGCCTGAAGGCCTGAAAAGTGAAGACGCCCCGGACGGCACGAGCCGTCCGGGGCGTCTTCACTTGGGTCCCGAATATCCGGTTCTGCCCGGGATATCCGGCGCCGATCCGGCTACGGCAGCTACGGCGAGGCGCTGGTGTTGTTCCCCGCGTTGCTCTCCTTCACCGTGTTGCCGAAGTTCACCACGGCGACGATGAACTTGCCCTTGAAGTGCCGGTACGCCGCCCGGGTCAGGCGCGGCAGGCCCAGGTCAGTTCCGGAGAAAGTCTGCGCGCCGCCCGCAGCGAGCGTGCCCACGCTCAGCTCCACCGGAGCCTTTCGTCCACCGACGGTCCCCACCACCGGCGGGTCGGCGGGAGCGTACTTCCCGTCCGGTGAGAGGAAGAACCGCACCTTGCTGGCGGCCGCCGCTCCGGCGCCGAGGTTGTGCACGGTGAAGCTGCCCTCCAGCGTGTAGTACGCGCGGGCGCCAGTCCCGTGCGGCACGGGCCGCAACCCGCCCCACTCGCCCGTGAGGTCCGGCAAAACGGGCCCTTTCGGATTGACGGCGACGGCGAGTGCCGCGCTGTTGTTGTCCGCGGCGGGATCGGTCGTGCTGCTGGAAACACTCGCCGACTCCAGGAGGTTTCCAACCATCCCGGCCTTCAACACGAGCGTCGCAACGAAGGTTCCGCCGGAGGCGACCGAGCCGGCATTGAAGACGATCTGACCGCCGTCCGGAGTCACCCCGGGAGTTGAGGAGACGACCGTGGTTCCGGCCGGGGCGGCCAGGCTCAACACGACGGTCTCCGCCGTGTCCGGTCCGCTGTTGCTGACGGTGGCCGTGAAGGTGACGTTGTCACCCACCGTCACCGATCGGGCGGATCCGCTCAGCGACACGGCGAGGTTCGCGCTGGCGGGAGTGGGCGCGTTGACCGTCACACTCTGCGCGGAGGCGTCATTCGCCCTATTGGCATCCGTAACGGCGCCGGTCACCGTCGCCTGATTGGTCAGGGTGCCGGCCGCGGTGGGGGTGACGGTGACCGTGAGGGTCGCGCTCGCCCCGCTCGCCAGCGTCCCCACATTCCAGGCGAGGCTGCCGCCGGACAGGCTGGCCGTGCCCTGCGATGCCGCGGAGGCGACGTTCGAGCTGGCGCTCGGGAGCGTATCCGCCACCGTGACTCCGGGAGCATCGTTCGGACCATGGTTGGTCACCGTTAGCGTATAAGTCACCGGCTGTCCCACCGTCCCCACGGCCGGAGCGGCGACCTGCGAGAGGCCGAGGTCCGCCGCGGGCGGATTGACCGGAACGGCCAGCGATGAGCTGTTATTGGCGGAATTTCCGTCTACCACCGCGCCCTGGACCGTGGCCGTGTTGGTGAGCGTCGCCGCGGCCAACGGGATCCAGGTGATGCTCAAAGTGGCGCTGGCGCCGTTGCTCACCGTGCCCACGGCCCAGTTGATCGTGCCGCCGGAAACCGTCGCCGTGCCCTGTGAGGCAAGCTGGGTGCTGGCGGAGACACCCGCGGGAAGGGTGTCGGTAACCGTCACTCCGGAAGCATCACTCGGGCCGTGGTTCGTCACGGTCACCGTGTAAGTGAGGCTCTGCCCAACCACGGCCGGGTTCGGGCTGGCCGTCTGCGCCACCGCCAGATCCGCCAGGATCGGAGCCGAGCCCACCGTGGTGCTCAGGGACGACGAATTGTTTGCCGGATTGGGATCCGAGACGCCCGCGCTCACGGTCGCCTGGTTCGTCAGTGTTCCCGCGGAGCCGGGGGTCAGCGTGAGCGTCAGCGTGGCGCGGGCACCGCTCTTCACCGTCCCCGCACTCCAGGAGACCGTGGAGCCGTTCAAGGCGGCCGTCCCCTGAGATCCGCTCGCCGAGACGGCCGAGACGCCCGCCGGGAGGGTGTCCGTCACGGTCACCGCGGGCGCGTCGTTGGGGCCGCTGTTCGCCACCGTCACCGTGTAGGTGAGCGGCTGTCCGGCGGTTCC
Source organism: uncultured bacterium (assembly GCA_964416225.1). Taxonomy (GTDB): domain Bacteria; phylum Armatimonadota; class SYMT01; order SYMT01; family SYMT01; genus CAYQDT01. The sequence continues at coordinate 2,309 of CAYQDT010000076.1, read as the reverse complement.
GGGCGAGGGCGCCGCGGACTGGGTGACGGCCAGGTCCGCGGTGGGCGGAATCGGCGTCAACAGGAAGCCCACCGTCAGCCCGCCGCTCACGCCCTGCCCCGCAATCTGGCCTCTGCTGTTCACGCCGTACGCCACCTGCGCGAGGAAGTCGGACGGGATCCCGGAGATGGCGGCGTTCAGATCTTGGACCCGATAGGTACCGGTGTCATCCTTCTGCCAGCTCGCCGCATGCCCCACGGACGCCCCCACGATGAGCCCGCTCTCGTTGATGCTCCACGCCACCGAGTCATCCGTGGCGGAGCCCAGCGACTTCAGCGTGCCGAGATCCAGCATCGACGTGTCCGCCGCGTTGTAGAGGAACGCGTGCTCCGGGCCGGCCACGGAAGTGGCGTGACCCACCACCAGACCGGCGTTGGTCACCCCGTACGCCACCGCGGAGCCGGTGCTCACGAACGGATTGATCGTCGTCGCCTCGCCCGTATCCAGCACCCCGTTGCCGTTCGCGTCGGTCCACAGAAAGGCGCGAGACCCCGCCACGAGGTCCGTGTACGTCCCGACCATGCGGAGGGGCTGACCCGCGCCGGGGCTGCTGATCCCGTAGGGCCAGCTTCCGATACCCAGGGTCAGATCGTGCGCGGCCGCGCCCGGGAGCAGGATGGCGCTCTGGCTGCTCGGCATATCCTCGCCGACCAGTTGATCCGCGTTGTTGACGGCGACGGACAGGAGACTGCCCGTGTCTCCGGAGGCGCTGAGACCGCTGTTCGCGGCCGTCAGGAACCCGTGGATCCCACCCGTGGAGGTGTAGTAGTAGCCGGCGGTTCGGCCGGCGTCGTTGATGCTGCTCGCGAAGCTCTGTGTACCGGTCAGGGCACCGAGGTCGGTCATCTTACCGGAATCGTAACGAAACGCGTGGAGGATCGGAAGGCTGTTCGCATCGGTGCCCACCTGCGCGTGACCCACCAGCTGGCCCTGCGCGTTGATCCCGGTGACCGTCACCGAGCCGCCGTTCACGAAGGGAGCGTTCTTCCGGCCGGGAGTGAGGATGGTCAGCGTGTAACTGGGACCGATCACGGCGCGCGGCCGGATCCCCGCAGCGCGCGGCGCGGCTCCGCCGATCCGGCAGAGCCCCGTCGACAGCAGGCCGATCGCCGCGAGGAGCGCCGAAATCCGGCCGCCGGCCGCTGTGAAAAGAGGACGAGAAACCACTTATCGTACCTTTCTTCCGCCGGCTTCGTTTCCAATCCCGCTCAAGTAAGCTGGGACAGCGCCGGCCTATTACCAGTAGAGGCAACCAGCATTTAGCTACCTGACAATAATCGGAATTTTTACAAATCCTTGACCGGAATCGCGGCTGGTTTTTTACCCGCGCTCGAGATCCGTGTTTGGGACGCACCGCGCATCCGCGGAACGTGGTAAGATGGCGGAACGGCCGGGGCCGCGCCACACCGGGGCCGGAGGGCGTGTGGGCGATAGGGCGATCAAGCCCGAAGATCTGGGCGGTTGAACCGCCGCAAACGCTCACGTGAGCGGCCCCGCGAGTGATTATGGAAGAACAATCGTCAAGCTTAACGGCATTTGCGGACCTGGGGCTCTCCTCGGAGACGCTTCGTGCCATCCGGGAAGTGGGCTATGAAAGCCCCACCCCCATCCAGGCCCGGGCCATCCCGGCCCTGCTCACCGGCGCGGACGTCGTGGCCCAGGCCCAGACCGGAACCGGAAAAACCGCGGCCTTTGCCCTCCCGATCGTGGACCGGCTGGACCCGCGGCAGCATCAGCCGCAGGCACTGGTGCTCGCCCCCACGCGCGAGCTGGCCGTGCAGGTCTCCTCCGCGATCTTTACCCTGGCTCGACCGCGCGGGCTCCGGGCCCTCCCGGTTTACGGCGGCCAGCCGATCGACCGGCAGCTGCGCGCCCTGGGAGCCGGAGTGCAGATCGTCGTGGGCACGCCCGGACGGCTGCTGGACCATCTGCGGCGCGGGTCGCTGGACCTCTCCCTGGTGCAGTTCGTGGTGCTCGATGAAGCGGATGAGATGCTCGACATGGGCTTCATCGAGGATATCGAGCTCATCCTCCAGGCCCTCCCCGAGCAGCGGCAGATCGCCCTGTTCTCCGCCACGATGCCGCAGCCGATCCTCCGGCTGGCGGAGCGCTACCTGAACGATCCGCAGCGCATCACCATCCCCACGGAGCCCCGGACGACGCCCCAGATCCGGCAGTCGTACTATGAGGTCGCTCCCGCGCGGAAGATGGACGCCCTCGTCAGCATCCTCGACATGGTTGCCGAGCGCGCTCGCATCGGTTCCGCTCCC
>CAYQDT010000075.1:2711-9343 GCA_964416225.1 uncultured bacterium | reverse complement strand
CCGCGGATCAGCGCAGCGACCTCGGCGAAGGTTCGCGTGTGGGAATGCGCGCCGGCGGAGGACTCGCCATGGCTGTGGCCATGGCTGTGCGCGTGGCCGTGGTCATGGACGCGCACGTGCTCGTGACTGTGGCCATGCTCGTGGCTGTGATCGTGGCTGTGACTGTGGCCATGCTCGTGGGAGTGGTGATGGGCCGGCGCCCCTCCGCTCTCGAGCGGAGCATCCGCCGGCGGGACCCGGAGCAGCGGCGCCGAGCCCGCGTCCGCGCCCGCCACCCTCACCTCGACGGAGGCCGCGGCAATCCCGGATTTCTGCGTCCGTCCGACCACCAGCTCCCAGCCCGGAAGGCCCAGCGTCCGGAGCCCGGCCCGAAGCTGCTCGACGTCGGCGCCCGCATCCACCAGCGCGGCGAGGGTCATGTCGCCGCTAATCCCCCCGATGCAATCGAAATAAGCCGTGCGCATAGGATCTGACCGCAAACATTCCCCGAAGAGCAATCTCTTCAGCCTGAGATCAAGCTGCCTGGTCTCGAATCACCGGCTCCGCAGCCTCGCCGCCGCTCCAGGCCGCTCGGCCGGCGACCCGGGGAGGTCCGGCCGCTACGCGGCGGCGCGGGTGATGAGGTGCGCGAAATAGCCGGCGCCGAAGCCGTTGTCGATATTCACCACGGCAATGCCGCTGGCGCAGGCGTTCAGCATCGTCAGCAGCGCCGACAGGCCGCCGAAGTTGGCCCCGTAGCCCACGCTGGTGGGGACCGCGATCACCGGCTGCTCCACGAGGCCGCCGATCACGCTCGGCAGCGCTCCTTCCATCCCGGCCACCACCACGTGCGCCCGCGCCCCGTCCAGCAGGTGGCGGGCCTGGAGGAGACGGTGCAGACCCGCCACCCCACAGTCATACAGGCGCTCCGCCCGGCTGCCGAGGATCTCCGCCGTCACCGCCGCTTCCTCGGCGACCTTCTGGTCCGAGGTGCCCGCGCTGATCACCAGCACGTATGGCGTATCCGCCGGAAGCACGGGCCGCGGCTCGGGGCGCACCTCCGCGATCTGCGCGGCCGCGTGGAGGACGGCCTGCGGGAACCGCTCCTGGAGCGCGGCGAACTGCTCCGGCGCAATCCGGGTTCCCATGACGAACGGGTGGCGCATATAGAGCCGCTCCACAATGGCGACTACCTGCTCCGTCGTTTTGCCGGCGCAGTAGACCACCTCGGGAACGCCGGTCCGCAGGTGCCGGTGCGTATCCACCCGCGCAAAGCCCAGGTCTTCGAAGGGAGCCCACTTGAGCGCGGAAACGCCCTCCTCCACGGAGAGCGACCCGTCCTGCACCTGCGCCAGAATCTCGCGAACGTTATCCATTCTCTTGGCTCTACTGGCTCCCGGCTCGACCGGCCGCCATCGGCTCGCCCGGCCGCGGAAACGGAGACGGGACCGGCCCGCGCCGGCCCCTCCGGACGGTGTTCTCTGTGGTGAGTATAGGCGACTACGAACCGAGGCGCACCGGCCTGTTGCTGCGCCCGCTCTCGTAGATCGCCTGCATGATCTCCACGGTGTGCCGCGTGGTCTCGATCCCGCTGGGCGGCGGCGTGTCGTTCCGGATCGCGTCCGCCATCGCCTCGAACTGCGCCAGGTGGCCGCGCGTGGCGAACGCGAAGGGATCGGAGGCGGTGGAGGTGTCGCGCCGGTCCTTCGGTCCGAAGGCCGCGATCATGCGCGCCTCTTCCTCCGCTTCGGCGTCCTTGCTCTCGCCCTGGATGATCCAGCGGGTGACGTTGTCATCCACCGTCACCACACTGCCCCGCGTGCCGTGGAGCATCACCATCCGGTCCAGGCCGGGGTAGGCCGCGGTGGTGGTGGAGAGGGTTCCGAGCGCGCCGCTGGCGAACTGCAGCACCGCGACCGTCTTATCCTCAGTCTCGATGTCGTGCGCGAACACGCCGAACTTGCCGTACACCTCGACGACCGGTCCCGCGAGCCACTGGAGGATGTCCACCGTGTGGACCCCCTGATTCGCCAGGGAGCCGCCGCCGTCCCACTGCCACGTGCCCTTCCACATGCCGGGGCAGTGGAAGTAGCTCTGCGGGCGGTACCAATTGACCGTTCCGTGAACCCCGATCAGCCGGCCCATGCGCCCTTCCTGCAGGGTCTCTCGGAGCCGGCGGAAGGCCGGCTGGAAGCGAGCCTGGAAGATCACCATCAGCTTCCTGCCCGTCTCCCGCTCGGCCGCCGCCATCCGATCCACTGCCTCGACGGTGACGTCCGGCGGCTTCTCGCACACCACGTGTTTGCCCGCCTTGAGCGCCGCGACCGTGTGCTCGGCGTGCTGCCCGGACGGGGTACAGATGTTCACCACGTCCACGTCCGGGTCGCGCAGGATCTCGGCGAACGAGCTCGTCGCCTTCACGCCGAACTGCTGGCGCTGCTTCTCGAGGCGCTCCGGATCGGTGTCGCAAATCGCAACCAGCTCGCATCCCCGCGCGTCGCGGAGGTCCCGGCAGTGCTGGACGCCCATTCCAAGGCCCACTACCGCAAAACGGATCGTTCGTTCACTCATCAGAGGTGGCTTTCGTCAGGAGACCGGTGGAACCGGGGGGGATCAGCCGGCACCGCGGCCGGCGGGAGGCGGGTCGAGAGGAGGGTCAGGCGGCGGGCCGGGAAGCAGGAGGAGGAGCGGAGTTCATTCCAGATCTCGCGCGGCGGCTGCATTCACTCGCCGGGGCGCGCCGACGCCGGGGCTCACCGGCTCTTTCGTGGTCGTCACCGCGATTCCTACTCCGGCCCGGCAGCCGGCGGGGTTGCCGGTCCCGGAGGCGGGGCTGCACCGCGCGGCGGGGGGAGCCACCGGATCATTCCTCCGCCGGCGGCCGGGCCGTATGACCGTCCTGCAGCTCATCCAGCGCGACGAGGGAAAAGCTGCAGTCCGGCACCAGGATCGCCTGTTCCACCACGCCGCCGTCGGCGAGCTGGCGCACGTGATCGATGCAGACGTGCGCGTGACTGCACACCGCCGGGAGGTAGGCCAGGAGCCCGTCGATCACGCGGGCGCGGCGCCGCAAGAAGCGATAGTGGCGAATGAGCCGCTCGCCGTCGATCAGCAGCTCCACCGGGCTGACTTCCCGCTCGCGGAGCTCCCGCATCTCGTGCTCGCAGTCGAACAGGGCGTTCTGGATCACCACCTGGACGTCATGCAGCACCCGGCAGGCGTTCTCCACCTGTCCGAGGTGAACGTCGGTCACCACCAGCCGCCGGGGGATCTGACCGTCGCGGGCCCGCTCCAGGCGCTGATTGATGTCACCGACCACCATGGCCAGCTCGCGCCCGGTCGACTCGATCTCTCGACAGCGCTCTTCCAGCCACTCATCCACTCCAGCCGTGCTCCCGACGATCATTCCCGGTGGTCCTTCTTGGGTCTAGTTATCCGTGCCGAAACTGGGCCGATCACCGGCGGGGGCCGCGTTGCTCAGGTCGTCAGCGGGTCTGGGAAGGTGATGCCCAGCTCCTCGCCGAGCGTCTGGAAATCTGCCGCCACGTCGCCGGGGAGGGGGATTCCTCCCTCCTGGCGGCGGACCTGAGTCTCATGCTCGATTTCACCCGGCGCGAAGATGCGCTCCACACCCGGGGCGCGGGGGCTGTCTTTGATCTCGCGCAGGGCCGTGTCCATCCGCTCGCGGAACTCGCTCGGGTCCATAAAGCTGTCCACCGCGACGGCGGCGAACAGGCTGCCCACGTTCTGCGGCGGCGCCGAATAATCGGTGAGGTAGCCGCCCGCGTGCATGCCGTAGCCGGCGCCCATCAGCACGCCGCTGAGCGCGTCGATGACCAGCGAGAGACCGTACCCCTTGTAGCCGCCCACCGGCATCAGGGTGCCGCGGAGCGCGGCGTTCGGGTTGGTGGTCGGCTCGCCGCGCTCGTCGAGCGCCCAGGAGGGCGGGATCTCCAGGTTCTGCCGCGCGAAGAGATGGATGCGCCCGCGGGAGACGACGGTGGTGGCCATGTCCAGCACCAGCGGCGGCTCGCCGCCGGCGGGAATGGCAAAGGCGATGGGATTGGTGGAGAGCATCGCCTGACGGCCGCCCCACGGCGCGACCGCCGCCGGCCCGTTCGTGGCGACCATTCCCACCATGTCCCGCTCGGCCGCCATGAGCGCGTAGTAAGCGGCGGCCCCGAAATGGTTGCCGTGCCGGACGCCCACCCACGCGCAGCCGGTCTGCCCGGCTTTCTCAATGGCCAGCCGCATCGCGCGCGCCGCAACCACCTGGCCCACGCCGTTGTGGCCGTCCAGAAGGGCGGTGGAGGGCCGGTCCCGCACCACGGTGACGGAGGTGCGCGGATCCATCTGTCCATGCTGGATCCGCCGCACGTACGGAACGAGCACCCGGGTGATGCCGTGGGTGTCGACCCCGCGGAGGTTGGCGTGAATCAGGTTATCCGCGGTCGTCGCGGCGTCCGCTGGAGGCACTCCAACTGCCTGAAGAATCGATTCCGTAAACGAACGGAGATCGTCGGCGCGGTAGCAGACGTCCGGCGCGATATCGGGCATACCTGTGGGTCCAGAGCGAGGGAGGGTGGGCAGCGTGGGCACGCCCGGTGCCCGGTCCCTACGCGGGGGGATACGCGAGTCTAGCGCGTCCGCTTCCTTTGTGCAATCCCCGCCGCTTCACGCTGGCTGGACGCCGCGCCCGGGTGACGGGAATCACGCCCGCGCCGCCCGCGCCCCACGCCGGGTAGAATGCTTACGATGGGGCCTTTCCGTGCGACACGCCCCCGCGTGCGATGGCCGCGGGGCGGGGCGCCCCTCCTGGAGCAACTGATGCCGGAAGAGGTGCAACTGGATGGGGAGGGCCGACTGATCGTGCCCCCGGGAATCCTGGCGGAGCTGGGCTGGAGCCCCGATCAGCGCGTGCGGCTGCAGGTGGATGGAGGCCGGCTGCTGGCCACCGCCACGACCCGGTCCGCCTTCCTCAAAGATGAGGCGCGTCGCCTGGCCGCCGCGATGCGGGAGGTGGGGAGCGAGCCGGCGGCGGCGGAGAAGGCCGCGCTCCGTCCCCTTGCGGGAGGTGTGAGCTCCGCGCCCGGTTCGCCGCCGGTCCCCGCCCCAAGGACTCCCTTCCACGGCGTGTCACCCATGCTCGGGGAGGGGGTCTACGTGGCGCCGGAGGCCACGCTCATCGGCGACGTCAGCCTCGGCGGGGACAGCAGTGTCTGGCCGGGCGCCGTGCTCCGCGGCGATGTCGCGCCGATCCGGGTCGGCCCGCGCACGAACATTCAGGACGGCGCGGTGCTCCACGTCTCCCCGCAGCGGCCCTGCCTGCTCGGGGCGAACGTGACCGTGGGGCACCAGGCCACCATCCACGCCTGCACCGTGGGGGATTTCTGCCTGATCGGCATCCACGCGGTGGTCCTGGACGGCGCCGAGATCGGCGAGCGGTGCATCATCGCGGCGGGCTCCGTCGTCCCCCCGGGCGCCCGGATTCCACCGGGGAAGATGGTGATGGGCGTGCCCGGGAAGGTGGTCCGGGACCTCACTCCGGAGGAGGTGGCACGCCTGCACTGGAGCGCCGACTCCTATGCCAGCCTGAAGAACGAATACCTGAATCCGACGCCGGTTACCGAGGCCTCCGGCCCCCGCGTGTTCCCGGCGCCGCCCCCGCCGCCCCAGGGAGCATTGCCGCGCTATGAATGCCGGCCGGCGGCCGCAGAGATCCGGATCGACGGCTCCCTGGATGATCCGGGCTGGCGCGGTATTCCACCCCTTTCGCCGCTCATTCACGCGCACAACGGCGAGCGGCCCGTCGAGGCGACGGAGGTCCGCGCCTGCTGGGACGCGGAGTGCCTCTACGTCAGCTTCTCCTGCAAGGACGCCGATATCTGGGGCAACTTCGAGCACCGGGACGACCCGTTGTACGACGAGGAAGTGGTGGAGCTCTTCGTCTGTCCGACCGGTGATCTCCGCCACTACTTCGAGCTGGAGCTGAGCCCGCTCAACGTCCTCTTCGACGCCAGGGTGTTCAACCCGGACGGGGACCGGCGCACGATGCTCGTCGACCGGAGCTGGAACGCGGAGGGGATCCGGACCGCGGTCCGCGTGGCGGGCACGGTGAACGACCGCCGCTCGCATGACCTGGGATGGATCGCGGAGATTGCGCTGCCGTTTCGCGATCTGGGGCTGGATGGGCCGCCCGCTCCCGGCACCGTGTGGCGCGCCAACTTCTACCGGATCGAGCGGGGCGCCGTGACCGAGTTCACTGCCTGGTCGCCGACCTACAAAGACCCGCCGGATTTTCACGTGCCCTCCGCGTTCGGCGAGCTGGTCTTCGTGGCCTGAGCCGGTGCGGACCCTCGCTGCGAAGCGGGTCCGCCGCTTCGCATGGGAGCCCCGATCGACATGTGCAACCGCTACACCCAGAACGTGAACGCCGACGAGCTGATGCGCCGGTTCGGCGTGGAGCGCGTCCTCCTCGACGTGGAGCCCCGCTACAACGTGGCGCCCACGCAAACGCAGCCGGTGATCACCGAAACGGAGGGAACGCGCCGGCTTGAGGGAATGCGCTGGGGGCTGGTGCCGTCCTGGGCTAAGGACGTGAAGATCGGGGTGCAGCTTCTGAATGCCCGCAGCGAGACCCTGGCGGAGAAGCC
>CAYQDT010000075.1:0-2701 GCA_964416225.1 uncultured bacterium | reverse complement strand
CGCGCTGCGCCACCGCCGATGCCTCGTGCCGGCCAGCGGCTTCTACGAGTGGCAGAAGAGCCTGACCGGCAAGCAGCCGTTCCACGTCCATCTGCCGGACTATGCGCCCTTCGCCTTCGCCGGTCTATGGGAGGAATGGCGCCAGCCCGACGGCACCCCGCTGCGCTCCTATACGATCGTCACGACGGAGCCCAACACCCTCATGGCGCCCATCCATCACCGGATGCCGGTGATCCTCACTCCGGACGCCGAAGCTGCATGGCTGGAGCTGCCGGGCACGGATACGGGCGCGCTGCTGGCCCTGCTGCGCCCGTATCCGGAGGGGAGGCTGATCGCCACGCCGGTGGACCCGCGGGTGGGGAAGGTCACCGTGGACGATCCCCAGTGCATCGCTCCGCTCGCCTCCTCCTGACGCGTCCCCGGATGCGCCCTACTTGTTGAAATCGAGCGGATCCGGCTTGCCGTCCGGGCCGACGAAGTCAAACGAGAGGCCGAGCCCGCGCGGCTTCGGATCGTGGATCGGGTGCAGTACGTTGGAGGCGTAGAACCCCTGCGGTCCCGTTTTCGCCGGATCCACGGTGAACGGCAGGATCTTCGCCTCGAAGAGGCCCTTGTCCCGGTCGATGCACCGGATGGTGGCGAGCTTCGCCTGCCGCGCCATGATCTCGTCCACCGCTCGCGCGTTGTCGCCGGACGCGTACTCCGGCACCGAGAAGCGCATCCGCACGTCGTAGGGATGGCCCGGGCGCGCGGCCATGGCCGCGTAGGCGACCTGTCCATGACTGATCACGTGCGTGTCGAAGCGGACGGACATGACGCCGCTGGTCCGGGTGAGGCCGGAGACTTCCACCACGCTGGGAAGCGCCTTGACCGCGGTGGTGATCGCCATGACATCGGCGTCGCTCCGGACGCCTTTCAGAAAGTAGGTCCGGGAGCGGACCGCGGGGGCGGCAAACGCTCCGGAAACGAGGCTGAGAAGCAGACCGCAAACGGTAACCAGACGCATCAAAAAGTCTCCTTGAACAATTGATCGCCCGGGATGCCGATTCGCCATCCCAAGCAAGCATCCATAGGGTCGGAGCCTGCTCGCGCGGAGCAGCGAGCGAGCAGGCTGGTGTCACTCCGCCGGCGCCGCGGCCGGACGTCCCATTCTCAACTGCGATTTCCGACGCGATCTCCCTGGTGTTCACCCCGGTGTTCCGAGTCTTTCGCGTCTTCCGAGTCTCCACCGGAGCCATGTTCACCATCGGAGTCGCGATCTCCGCCCGCGAGCGACCGGGCGAGAACGGTCAGCACTTGCGCCTGAAGAGGCGACAGCCCGTTGCCGATCGCGCTGGCTACCTGAAGTCGGAAGGAGCGCAGGAGCCGGGAGCTCGCGTGAAAGTCTCGCGCCGCATCTGCCGCCTCAGCGGCGTCCAGGGTCTGCAGGAGGGCGCTCGCGACGGTGCGATCCGAGGCGTAGTAGCCCGTCAACTGTTTAAGCGCCGCAAAGGAGAACAGATAGCCCGGGTCGCCGGTGAGGTCGGCGGGGGACAGGGCAACCTGGGCGTCAATTTGCGGACCGAAGATCCCCGGGTCGTGGAGGTACTGCGAAAAGAGACGCGTGGTGGGGTTTGCATCCAGCTCCACGAGCGTCAAGACGCCGTCGTGATTGGTGTCCAACAGGTTGAATACCGCCGCCGGGACCCTCGGCTGGGATACCACCCGGCGGAGCAGCGCGATCAACTCCGGCCTCCGATCGATCAGCGATACCACCGTCTCTGCGGCAAGTGCCGTTGCGGCTGGGGGCGGCACGAACGACGGCGATGGGCCAGTTCCGGGGACCGGATCGGAGCGCGTGACCACGCACGTCTTGTCGATGCAGTACGTGTGGACCGGGTCGAGGGCGCAGAGCCGGAAATTCGGCGGATCACCGGACACGGTGTAGGTGAGGTCAAAGCCCAGACTATCGTGGTAGGTGAGGGCGTGCGTGACCGGATCGATCAGCCGCGGATCGAACAGCGCGGTGAACGCCGGGTCGGAGAGGCTGCTCGGAAACTGCTGGTGCTCCTGAAGATACTGCTTGAGATTGGCGCAAATCGTGCCGGAGAGCTCCTGCCGCATCTGCGCCGCTCGGGCTGCCTCACGGACCTTCTGTACCGCCGGAAGCAGCAATCCGATCAGCACCGCGATAATCGCGATCACCACCAGCAGCTCGATCAGGGTGAAGCCCCGGCGCGGTGACCGCTGGTGGTGGCCGAGTGGAATGGGTATTCGTGCAGCGCTGGACATAATCGCTCCTGCTCACGCGGAGTCGAGAGCGGCCGGTGCGCCTGGGGGCGGTAGCTGCTGCCTTCGCCACGCGCACCTGCAGCTCTGTAGGGCTGACTAGCTTCCACTCCGGCATTGAACACGCCATCCGACTTCCCCTCCATTTCCTAACTTCCCCTCCGTTCCCTATTGAAACGGATCCTCCGCCGATCCGAGCCCTCCTGTGACGGCGGAGGCCCGCTCTCCGCCGGTCCGACCCCTGCCGAGGACGCACCATATCACCGTGGGACGGGCAGCGGGGCAGGCGTCGCCCCACCGGCCGGTCGGGAGGCGGCTGAGGTGCGTGCCTCCGTTTTGGCGCACCGACGCTGGAGCCCGGGTCTGGTATCATGGAGGCGAACTGCTGACCCACTGGAGAATTCGCATGCTCCGACGCCTCGCCGCCGCCGGT